>CAZVBC010000005.1:0-48206 GCA_964625155.1 uncultured Pirellulaceae bacterium | reverse complement strand
ATAAAGTAGCGAAAGGGCGCGAGACCTCCAGTGCGTCGGATGATCTGCTTTCCTGGCTCATGACAGCTTAGGCGTACAGCGCTGGCTTGGCCTGGCCTGTTAAACATCCGATATTGACGTGAGTTATTGATGCGCAGTTTTAGTTCCGCGTGAATCGTCTCGATAGGGACGAAATGTCGGTAGCATGCATGGCAAAGGTCACCCAACGTCCCGTTAGGGACAAAATATGATTAGAAGGATGACACCGACACGAATATCATGTCCCTCACGGGACGAAAACCCATCTTTTAGGAATGCCTTTTCTACCAACATTCAGTCCCTAACGGGACGCTTGCGCAGCTATCGCCGCGACCACGCGCGTGGAACGAAACTTGCGCAAACACATTCCCCTGCAATACCAGATTTTTAACAGCCCAGCACTGACCAAATCTTTTTGGCTGCTGCTAGCGTTGGTTTATTGCCCGCAATACTCATGGCGATTGCAGGCAGGAGTTTTTTCAAAAATCCCTTTTCGTGTTGAGGGGCTGTGATGCGTTTTGGGCATGGAACCATTAGTGCCGCAGACGAACGAGTCACTTTAGCTTAATGTCGTCATGCGAAATGGTGGTATTCAAGCATCTCGCGGGAGGGTAATCATGGTCTTGCAATCGAGCTGGTTTAAACATCCTTGTTTTAGCGACATTAACACCGGTAAGCGAATCTTGTCTGCCGGGGCAACCGGTGAGCCAGTAAGAATGTTGCAGGCGGCCTTGATTGAGTTGGGCTATGCCCTGCCAGGGTCAATAAAAAAGTCTGGTAAGCTGGACGGAGTCTTTGGCAATGAGACGGATAAACGTGTTCGAGAATTCCAGAAGTTTGCGTTTCCTGGAACAAATCCGGACGGAATCGTCGGTTGGCGAACTTTGGGGGCTCTCGATTCGCGTTTGATATCCAAGCAGCCACCTAGTCACGGCGATTCACCGATATGGGGACGAGCACCAGCGAGTATTCCGGGATCGCCAGAGCAATCGCTGTTGGGAAGGCATTTTAATGGTATGGTTGCGATTCGCCAAATGCACGATATGGCTTGTTGGGCCGCTTGTCTGTGCTTTTGGAGTCAAATGATGAAGGGTGGACGCCCTAGGCTGAATCAGGCTCGACTAAATCAGCTCTATTTCAATCTCAGCCAAACGACTCCCGGTCCAAAAATGGGAGGGATGCCCACAGGCGGCCTCAAAAAGATCATACAAGGTGATATTTCGCCTGAGGCATCGAGCGCCGAAGAAAAAAACATGAATTGGAAAGCGAACATGCGCGATCCGTTTTTCGCAAGCTTTACAGTAGACTGGTTGAAAACCAACACCAGTTATGGCAGGTCGATCATACTAGGATACACTATCAATGGCGCATCCCACATCAATGTGGTTGGCTACTATGAGATGGATGTCGATGATCCTTATGTATGGGTTATGGAGCCTTGGGAAGGAGCATTTTTCCTAAGGCGTATCGAGTACTACCAATCATCTTCCCGTACATTCATCATTCAAGAATCGTTTCTACCCTAGTGTTCTGTAACAGGTTTGTTTTAAGCATCGGGAGTGCGAAGCTTCGGCTGAGTCCATTGAGCAGTGGCTCGGTAGGAACCTCGTACTCCCGCTCTAAACATCTTGTTGGACCTATACATGCCGATTTGGAGAGGGGGACGCTCCTGCGGAGCTTTTATGGGCCGCCGCACAACGTCCACAAGCAATAGATCGCGAATTCGTGGCCCGAAAAAGCTCGGCAGGAGCCTCGTTCTCCCGCTTTCGCGAACCCTAATTGTTAGCTTTGGCAAAGCGCTCGAAAGTTACGATCGTGTGCGTATCCAACTGGTCAACAAATCGCGCAGGTAAACCAGCTCGCTGAGCAGTTCGGTTAGTGAGTTGTGAAAATGCTCGAAGCACCAAGGACCACGAAATCCAGCATCCCAACCAATTTGGAAGCATCGTTGTAAATCGTAAGCGGCGTGGTGTCTGTGTGCGTCCAGCGCCAGGGCTTTGAAATCACATGTAACGGCGAGTGGAAACGCCTTTTGAAGACCCTCATAACGAACTTCGTCATTCCAATTTCCGGTGTCCGGGCAAGCTGACAAACCGTTGCCCACAGCTGCGATAAGTTGAGGAATGATACTCGGATTTCCTTTAATCCAACCGAAGTTTTCGATGAGTAGAGTAATTCCCTTGGGGCCGGCATAATCAATCAATTGACGATAACTGTCGACATAGATGTCCCAACTTGGAGGATTCGACAGTGGCAATGGGCGCACCCAACGACATCCGAGTTCGTGCGCTGCATCGATAGTCTGTTTGTAGATATCGAGGGCATGCTGGCGCACTGCACGGTCTGGGCTGCCCATGTCGATACCCGGTTGATTCATTTTAAGATTCGTGATCAAACAACCGTGCTTTTCCGCCTGCTCACGAAGTTGGGCCAGATAACTCCTATCCAAACTCGGCAAAGTGGCTGTCATGAGATCGATGATGCGCATACCCAGTTCATCGCGCATGATTTTTGGCAGGTCCAACATGACCAACTTTTCACGCTCAGCTTTAGTGACTAGGTGTCGAGTAAATGAGCCGGTTGTTACGCCTAATTGGCCTTTCGCGTCCGCGTGTGATCCCGGAGGTTGAGCAGAAACCAGCTTGTACAAACCGTTTACTGTACCAACCGTCGTTGCCAGACTCTGGACAAATCTGCGTCGGCATGCAATCGACATTGCGTTCCTGCTATAAAAAAACACGGAGCGAGTTTATGAATGAAAATCGGTGGCATCCCAGATGCCACCGATGTATCATTTTATGCGAACAAGGTCACCGATACTTTCAGTGAGCGATTATCTCACTGTTCGATGCTCACTGTTTCTCCACCGTAGGCCGTGCTCAGAGCGCGCCAGGTATCAAGGTTAATCGAGTTGCTGATGAACTGCACCGATCCATCGCACATCGAGGACTGAACGCCTCCCACGTGACGACTGCGTGCTGCAATTGTAGAGGGTAGTGCAGTCGTTGGGGCAGCACATGGCGGATTTAACGGATTGTATCCAGCCGCCCCCGGTATCCCGAAGCAGTAAGCAATGTTCTCAAGGATATCAGGAGACCTGGAATTGGGAGCCAAGAAAGTAGAAAAGTGTGCACCACCATTCCACCAGGAAAATCCACGTAAATCATTACTTTTGCCCTGCACAGTTTCCGAGAACATCAAAGTATTGGATAGTCCATCTGTGATCTCGCCAAACTTAATGTTCATTGGTTTCGTGCCCGAAGCAGGATTACCTGCTTGAGATAAGCCTACGAAACTAAACGGTGCTCCACCATAAATGTTCGGAGCGCCAGTACTGGTAGTTCCCAGTGGGCTGATTCGGCTTAACGATGTGTTACCATGGTTAGCGACATAATTGTGGAAAGTGATACCACTGCGCAGGTTGGGTGATCCTGAAACACTGTCGCTGGGGCATGTATACATCGGGACCTGTGTTCGAGTAACTGGCAAGTTCACAGTATTTCCATAACGGGTTCCACCACCCGCAACTGCGGCATTATCAACCATCATTCCATTGTATTGGTACATCGCAAACAAGTTGTTTTGCTCTGCAAACGGGAGCAACTGCAAAATCCATGTCCCCCAGCAGCAAGAGTATTCGCCGACCGGCAGTGATTTGTGAGTGTCGACGTAATTATGGGCGGCCAACGACATTTGTTTCAGATTATTCGAGCACTGCATTCTGCGAGCTGCTTCGCGAGCAGATTGAACAGCGGGCAACAACAATCCGACCAAAACTCCAATAATGGCAATAACAACTAACAACTCGACCAGCGTAAAAGCACCCCTCTTTTTCTCTCGGAATCTCATATACTTCACCCTTTAAAAAGTAACAAACCACAAACCAACGTATTACGAAAAACCAGCCAAAACCGATTTACTTCTTTTTCGACGTGACAGCGAAAGTAAATTCAAATGGACCCTCGGATTTTACTTCGATAGTTTGAGTACTCTTAGTGTTCCATTCCGGTGGAGCCATTTCTTCCGGTGGAGCAACTGGTAGACCAGGCAAAGCATTGGGGTCTACCGTACCGCCAGTTCCAGGTTTGGGAATGTTGACGCGTACACGATATTTTCCCACAGGAAGTCCAAATTCCTTTTCAATCGCAAATTTCCCCTTCGTTACTATCGACCCACTCCCCGTCGATACTCCGCTACCCCCTTCGGGCTCGAAATTGATGTTTCCCAGTTCAACAGGGGAACCATCCACTGTGACGGTACCTGAAATCGCCTTCCGATCCAGCGGATCAGAAGGACCACATCCAGATAAAACAACAGACAGGATTACACAAACCACTCCCCATCCACTCGTACGCAAATTCATCTAACTTTCTCCAAAAAATGGACCATCTTGATCAAACGCCCGAGCCTTCTCCTGCAGGGGACTTTTTTGACATTCTATCCAGGTCGATGGGTAACAAGATCGCAATCATCAATGAACCCATGCCCAACCAAATTATCCTAGCTGTCGAGTCGATTGGAATAAAAGCTTCGATGTTCACCGAAGCCATTAACTGAGAAATAATCACGGGGTAAAGCATGCCACCAAAAGCTCCTGCGACCAATCCGGTAACAAGGGTCAATCCGATTCGTTGCAAGTTGCCCTGCAAGCAACCCATTACCGCGCCAATTCCGGCCCCAGCGACCCCGAATAACGTGGCGTTTATCAAAACCGAATGCACAACAGTCAACTGGTTTTCCCGTGACAACGACATCTGCAGATAGCAACCGATAACGCCTGCAACGGCACCTAATATCAAACTCCCCAAGCATCCGACAATGACTCGAATAGGCAAAGCAAGCCGACTCACGCGACTAATCGCCAACCCTCCACCTAATATCCCACACAAAATACCAATAACCGCGCCAGCGTTTTGAAAATCCACTCGATGCTGTTGTTCAAGATAGGCTCGATATTTTTCAGGTGGAGGACCGAGCTGCGGAAGATGATATTCAGGAGGAACTTTGAAGAAGGGTTCAGGAGGATTGACGATCCCCCATGTCACAGCAACAGCAATCAGCGCGGCAACTATGTCGACGAGCTTGCCTTTTTTTGCTGCAGCAGAACCAACACCATTGACATCTGTCAGAGCGGCCATAAGTCTGACTCCACATCGCAAAGCATCGCGGACTATTGATACTCGCAAGCGCCACTGATGTTCGCCCGCAAAGGTCTGTATCGGAGAGAGAATGTCTAAAATACACGACGTCTTTCCGTCAAGATAAGCGACCACTTCATCACCAACAACTGCGCACGCAAGAAAAATCAGCAAATAAACACACTGCAATTTTCAAATCATCAACTAACTAGCAGCGAATAATATTCGGATCACATTAACGCAAAGCAATGCAAGGAGTCGCGCGGTTTATATGCCTCGGGTAACGCTGATGGGAACTGCAATTACAACGGGGCAAAAAAGTAAATGGTCCGACGAGAGAAACAACCGATTCGCGTGTTGACCGGATTCACCTGCCATTGCACCATTCAGAACAAAGGCATTTCTGCCACATCTAAAACCTACCGTAGCGGCAACGACATAGAAGGCTAACTTGATGTCTGCGAGCGAGATTTAAAGCAAAGTCTGTCTGCAAGCTGCAGCGCTAGAGGCTTTATCTCAACAACTGATTAGAAATCAAGAAATAGAAAACGATGAATGGTTACAGTCGAGCATGTAAAGTCTGGAGGTCTTTACCAATACCGCTCGACGACGATGTGACCTGGATCTTTGGCCTTGTGTCGCTTGAGTCCACGTTCATTGAGAAGAGTTTCGGTTTCGTCCAGCATATCGGGGTTACCGCACATCATGACACATGCGCTTTCCGGTTTCAGATCGATACCGCACATGGATTCGATGCCACCATTCTTCAAACAATGAGTGATGCGTCCTTTGAGGGTTCCTGAAACGTCCTCGCGCGATACGACGGGCACATAGGTTAAGCGGTTGTTGTATCGTTGCCGGAAATCCGATAATTCATCTTGGTAAGCCAAATCACTTCCCTGACGTACTCCGTGGACGAACACAATTTTGTCATAACGCCGCCAGGGTTCTTCGGTTCTTAGCATAGCAATGTAGGGAGCGATGCCGGTACCGGTCGCTAGCAACCACAAGCATTGCGCATCTGGACAATGTTTGAGCGTAAATCCACCGGCGGCTCGATTGTACACTTCGACTTTGTCGCCAGGCTCAAGTTTCCACAGGTGTGGAGTGAGGCGGCCGTTCTCGACCATAACTATAAAGAACTCAATGACTTCGCCATGAGGTGATGCGACGCTGTAGGGTCGCTTGATTTGCTCGCCGTCCAATTGCAGGGCAAGCTGCAGAAACTGGCCAGGCTCAAATGGCTTAACCTCCGGAGCACGAATTGCCAACGTGAACAATCCTGGAGCCCAGACAGTTTTGCGCTCAACCACTGCCGTTGAGAACTGTGCCATGACATCAACTTTCTATCGTTTAATAACTGGTTTAGTAATCGTCGATGATTATTCGGAAACCGAGTGCCCAATGATGCTGCAACGAGACCCATTCGTACTGTCGTTGTTCCTACGGGAACCCAATCCAGGACTGGACAAGATATCCGCCGATTGATGCTTTGTCCATAATTAGTCGCGGTCACTGTTGAATACTACCACCATAAACTCATCCATGGCTGCTCCATTTCACGTTGCGCTACATTCTCAACCACAATCGGCTAGACTATATGTGCTGCCCTTAAATCGGTCGCCAGACGCCAGAGAGTCTACAGGCCAGCCTAAATCGATTCCCAATTCAGTCATAGGTGAAAGCGATGATTTTTGTAATTCGTCAAGCGGCCAGTGGCCTCACACGACAAATACACCCCGCTATTGTTGTCGCAACTCAGTTGGCATTCTCGGCCATCGTTTTTACACAAGTGAATGCTCAGGAGTTCAAGCTCGACACCTTTGAACGGCATCAATTGTCGGACGTCTACTATTCAGAAGGTATTGCGGCTGGAGATCTCAATCGAGATGGTCACAGCGATATTGTGTATGGACCGTATTGGTTTGCCGGCCCGAGTTTTAAGGACAAGTTCGAGATATTTGAGCCGATCGCACAACCACGCGAGCGCTATTCCAACCACTTTTTTGCCTGGGTCTACGACTTTAATGCTGATGGTTGGAACGACATAGTTACTGTTGGCTTTCCCGGTAAGCCTAGTTACGCGTACGAGAATCCACGACAAGGCACGACAAACCAACATTGGTCGCGACATGAGGTTGTGACGTCGGTGTCCAATGAATCACCCCACTTTGTGAATTTGGTCGGTGATGAGACTCCGGAATTGGTGTGTTCGCAGGACGGTTTTTTTGGATACGCGACAGTGAACAAACAGCGTCCCTTTGAGAAATGGGCGTTTACTCGTATCTCGGAAAAAGTTGCGCCCATTCCATTCGGTCATGGGTTAGGAGTGGGAGATGTTAACGGTGACCAGCGCCAAGATGTATTGACGAAGGATGGCTGGTACGAACAACCCGCAACCCTCGGCGATCCAACGGCTTGGAAGTTTCATTCCTATGCATTCACTAAAGCCGGTGGAGCCGATATGGTTGTGTACGATGTCGATGGTGACGGGGACAACGACGTTGTATCCAGTTTAACCGCACACGATTTTGGATTGGCTTGGTTCGAGCAAGTGCAGCAGGACGGTAAAATCAGCTTTCGACGTCATTTGATTATGGGCGAACGCCGAGAAGAAAATGCATATGGCATGGTTTTTAGTGAACTACATTCGCTGAATCTGTTTGATATCGATGGTGATGGACTACGCGATATTGTCACCGGAAAAACTTATTGGTCTCATCACACGAAGAGCCCTATGTGGGACGCCGGGGCAGTTGTTGTCTGGTTCAAGTTAATCCGTACTCCTGAAGGAATCGACTGGCGCCCGTTCGAAGCGGATCGCGAATCTGGTATCGGTCGTCAATTGGTCGTCACCGATGTGAATCAAGACGGTTTGGCCGACATATTGGCTGGTGGCATGAAAGGAGCGCATTGGTTGACACATCTGCGGAGCAAAGTCTCCGAACAGCAGTGGCACAGCCAACAACCTAAACGGTTGAACGAAGCCAAGCAGTAAAACGACCGTCAGCGACAACCCACACCGCTATGAAGCCAAGCTGTGGTATGGACTTCGAAGGGCAAGTCCCCGCGTTAGCGCTCGATCGCACAGCTCTTGGCTGAGCATCAACTTCGTACCTGAGTTCATCTAGGCATCGCCTCTGCTCGCGCAGCGAACTGTGCGCGAGCATTGGGATTTGCTGTCCAGCGATGTAAAGTCACTTTATTTCTGAGTGGGATTGGCTACATTATTTGCCTGGTTTCTGAATTTGAGCCGAAAGGTAGTTCTTCGAACTTGGAGTGTAGTTGAGATGAGTGTGCTAGTTACCAAACCCGCTCCCGGATTCAAGGCACAAGCTGTCTTGAACGATGGAAGCTTTAAAGAAATATCACTAGATCAGTACAAGGGAAAATACGTTCTCCTTTTCTTTTACCCGTTGGACTTTACCTTCGTCTGCCCTACCGAGATCATTGCATTTTCGGACAGTGCTGTCGAGTTTGAGAAGTTGAACGTGCAGATACTTGGAGTCAGTGTGGACAGTCACTACTCACATCTGGCGTGGCGTAACGTCCCGCGCGATCAAGGTGGATTGGGACAAATCAACTATCCACTTGTGGCCGATATCAAGAAAGAAATTGCCCGAGCGTATGACGTACTTGTCAACGATGCGGTTGCACTGCGTGGTTTGTTCCTGATCGACAAAGACGGAATTGTGCGCCATCAAGTTGTTAACGATCTGCCACTGGGACGCAGTGTCGATGAAGCCTTGAGAATGGTCAAGGCACTGCAGTTCTTCGAAAAGAATGGTGAAGTATGTCCAGCAAATTGGAAAGAAGGTTCGCGCACGATCAAGCCGACCGTCAAAGACAGCAAGACCTTCTTCTCTGCCGAGTATGCACGCTAAACCAAGCTTAGGTCAGTCTATTTTTTGTTTGGTGGTTTCGCCGATGTCAACGCCAGAAATGGCATGAACGGTGAAACCGCCTCCTACTAAAACTCGGCAATTACTCAGGCGTCGTTAAGTTTCAATTGGAACTGAAAATATCTGTTTTAACGCACAGGCCGCTGAGGACTGAGAGGCCTGTGTCGGTCAGAATGTACGGTCGATAATTCGGAGCTTGCAATTTGAGACATTGCACGATGACAGTCACGATCTGAGCCTGAACTTTTAATTCGTGACACATGTGAGTTCCGGCTGATCGAAAATGACGCTGTCCAATCAAGCAATCGAGAATTGGGCAATAGGTGCTCAGTTTTTCAAGGACTGCTATAGCTACTGCTGTAATGTGTTCAGACGAATTCGTTCGTGAACCGTTGGTAAGGGTCTTTGAAAATACAACTTTGGTCCAAAGAACATGGTTGTGTCGAATGCCTCCGACAAACGGGCAGAGTCGCAGAGTCTCGCGAAATCGCTTGACAGTTACTCATGAGTAACGTACGAGATAAGTCATTGCTCGCTTGCAATTCTGTGTAGGCCAATGTACCCTGTCATTACTTATTATTCAGTCTTTTTGGGCTAGGCGGTCGCGGAGAATTCTATGGCTGTTCATCAGACTGCTAACGCCGAATGCAAAAGGAGTTTGGCCAACACTACGGCTGGTTTTGTGTTAGCCTTGGCTGCTGGCTGTGTTACCTGGGGATACATCCAATACGTTGATCCCAACAGCGAAGGTGTTGGGTTATTTAAAGTCCCTGAAGAATTTCACATTCGCGCTCTAGGTGAATCGGCGGAAAGATGGTCCGCCTACCTAAAGCAACAGGATCGTGTGGACCTAAAAAATGCTGCTTTGGTGATTGGTATGTTGGGAGCCGGCATGGGAGCCGCGATGTTGCTGTTTTGGCCGCCACAGGTGTTTTTCAGGCGGCTTTTTGTTGGGCTTTTCCTTGGCTTTCTAGTGGGCGCGATAGCGGGAATCGCTGCCTCTCTGCTGCAGCAACGTTTTGAAAAAAGCGGCCAGATTTCGGTTGACCAGTCGGCCTATGTCAACGTATTGCTCTTTGGAATATTGGGCCTGGGGCTGGGCGCAATGATTGGAGGCGCGAGCGGTTCACTCAAATCCGCGTTCGATCGCGGAGTTGTTGGATTGATACTAGGTGTGTCCGCAGGATTTGCATATCCCATGATCGCCTATTTTCTAATGGCCAATGCAAATATTGAAGAGCTGATTCCCAAAGCCAAATCGGTTCGAACTCTATGGTTGGGAGTCGGTTGCAGTTTGATCAGTTTGTTGCTGCCATGGGATGCGTGGAAGTGAAAGAGTGTCTCATCGCAGCTTGATGTATCAAGTAACTGAGTTTCAGTCGGAATTTGTGCACTTACGGTGTTTCTAAAGGGGGAAGTTGAATGGTTTTCAAGCTGACTAGGTTTTTGTCGTTTGGATTGGTGGTGTCGTACCTCGCAGGTTGCGGGGCGAGCGATCCCTTAGCACGATTGCCTCTTTCGGGCTCGGTAAATCTAAACGGCACTCCGGTCGTTTCCGGTAGCATTAGCTTTGAACCACAAGGAAGTGGTGCGACCACATCAAGTGGAGCGAGTATTTCGGCGGGAAAATTCTCAATTGAACAAGAAAAAGGCTTGCCAGCGGGTACCTATTTGGTTCGCGTGAGCATTCCCAAGCCAGGTACCGGCGGCGTGTTCAAGGAAGGTTCCATGCCTGGGGAAATGCTCCCTCCTCCTGAAGAGATGGCTCCGCCAGAATGGACGACTAACAGCAAGCAAACAATCGAAATGAAGTCCGGGGACAAAAATGACTTCAATTTCGACATAAAAACAAAGTAACTACAACACCTTATCCAGCAAGATATTTTTTTCCGTTTACAACTTGCGATTTCAGTTTAATAATATTTAACAGAAGTTCAGCAGAGTTGCTGAAAGTTTCCCGTGTGATTTTCCCTTGTTTCTCTCTGTAAGGAGATCTAGATGACTATTTCGCGTCAAAGGCGAGCGTTTACGCTCGTCGAATTGTTGGTAGTGATTGCTATTATCGGCGTTCTGGTAGGGTTGTTGTTACCAGCCGTCCAGTCAGCTCGCGAAGCTGCTAGGCGGATGCAGTGTTCGAATAATCTAAAACAGCAGGGACTCGCTGCGCATAATTATATGGATACACATAAGTCACTCCCCACTGGCGAGTATTTGTGTTGCTGGGGTACTTGGATGTTGCAATTGCTGCCATTCATGGAACAAGGCAACTTGTTCAACAATTACCAATATAATGGAATGATGGTGGATTTGCCCGTAGGAACTCGTTACGGCAGTGCACCAAATTTGCCAGTGACCAGAACACAACTATCAGCATTTAGCTGCCCAAGTGATACTAACACCGCGACAAGTACTGTTATCAGTGGTGTTACGTTCCATAACTATGTAGCCAACCATGGCAATACAACCCTCAACCGCAGGACGCCACACGGAGTAACCAGCACGGGAACTCCTAACATATACGGCAATGCGCCCTTCCGATTTGTTGGACCGAATGACAAACCTCAAAACATTAAACTTGCAGAAATGTCAGATGGCACCTCGGGCACACTTTTGTTCTCAGAAACAGTGCAAGGTGTAGGTGGAGACTTGCGCGGGTTCGCGTGGTGGAACGGTGGTGCTCACTTTTCGACCTACCTCGCTCCCAACTCCAAGGCTCCTGACGTCCTGGAAAACATTGCTTATTGCAAAGGTAACCCCAATCCACCGTATACTGGATACAATCCTAGAAACCCTCCATGCGAACAACCCACAACGGCCTTTCCGTCAACTATCGCGGCTCGCAGTCGACATATCGGTGGCGTGCAAGCAGCGATGTGCGATGGTTCGGTGCACTTTATCAGCAACTCAATCAATCTTGACACATGGCGCGCGTTGAGCACCGCCAGTGGAGGTGAGATAGCGAGTCTCGAGTAAGTGTTCTTGGACGTTCTTCATCCATTGAATCGAAAGGTCGATTTGGTGGTGAGTTCTGCGTCCAAGCAGCAAATTTTGTAAAGCATAGGCAATTATGAGATTTAACTCGATGTAACAGAGAGGTTCCGTTTGGCATTGGTTTACCAATATTAAAACGGAACTTGGTCACTGATCATATGAATTGATTGCTGTCACATCGAGTCTAAAGTAGGTTGAGCTGGGTCTGAGATTGAACTTCGAATCCCCAATATTAGCACACCTAACACGCTCTTTGCGCCGAACGTTGCCGTGAACAAACCGCTCGCAGAACTCAACTATTGGAGCTCAGATTGATGCGTTCCTGCTTCGTGCTTCTAAATTCTGATGGCATAGAGAAACAAACTGAGGATTTAGTAGCCGTCGTCTCTAAAGACAGGCAGTACTCTTAAACGTTTCTCCGCTAGCTTTCTTTGCTCTGTTGAGAATTCCGCCAACACTTTCGCTTGCGCCGCAGCCCAAGTCCTCGGTCTCCAGCGATGCGAGTACTTTTCTTTTGTTCCCGAACGCGAGATCCTAAGTATTTCCGTTTCCTGTGTGGCTGGAGCAACCGCCCTAACTTTCGCATCGCCTTTGCTCAGTTCTTGAGCGTGACAGTGGTACGCGTTTATTTGGCAAGCATACGTGCAAGCGACTGCGTAGAGAGTTCTTGACTGTATGGTAAGTATATGCTGAGGTCATGTATTGGGGCTAAATACGCGGAAGGTGTACTTAGTACTCTTTAAGAATTCGGGTTACTGGAAACGGGAGTGCGAGCGGCTTCGCCCTCCTGATCCCAAAAGTTAAGCTGACAAAAAACTCTCTAGAGTTTTTCCCAAAAATTGGTTGCACTTCGGAGAGACGGCGACTGTGGTCTATGAAGAGTACCATTTGAATCGCAGAGACGCAGCGAGCGCTGAGTTGGTGTGGATTGACCGAGTAGCGACGGTGATTCTTTTGTGATCGAGCAATCATCTCGTGCGCCATTGGGGCAGGCCAGTTAATGTTACTGGGCAGCAGTGTCGAGTTTTTTTCCAAAAAGGGTACCAAATTGGAGAGAAGGACGACTATTCCGACTCCCTTCGCTATAGTACAGATTGGGCTGCACAGGGCCTTCTATTTGATAGTGGTGGCGTCGAATAAGAGAAGATCCAGAGATTGTAGCTTTCGGCCAATCGCACTTGAACTTAGTGAGTGAATGTCATGTCGTTCAAACTTGGTGGAGTGGTACATACTTATCAGAAGTACAATCCTGCGGAGTTTCCTAGCCCAACGCAACCACCTCCGGACTTTGTATCGCCAGCGTTTGAGCATGCGCTGATGTATGGTCGGTATCGCGAGTTGAGCGAGGAAGAATTGGCTCGTGCTGTCAAGCTTGACCCAAGTCAAATCGCGGGACTCGGCCCAAGTTTGGATTATTTACGAGCTATGCTGGAAGAGCGTAAGCGCCGAATTCTTGAAAAATACGAAACTGACCACGCTGTAAAACTGGCCAACCGAGCGCTCGAGAAGACAGCTCGTCGAGCTACTCCGCCAGAAAAAATGCGGAGTGTATTTAAGCAAGCAGTGGCGGAGCAACAACTGTATTTGCTGGAACGTATCTACTACGCGATTGGTGACGATACCGATCGATTTGCCGGACAGCTCGTACATGTCATTGCTCGGATGGGAGAAAAATACCAGGTCGACGAACTGGTCTCCAAGTACACTTTTTCAGGCCAAACACGGATGGACGTCGGGCAAGCGATCGAGGTTAAACAAGAGCTGGAGATGATCGATCGCTTGCTCAAGCAACTTGAGGAGGCCGCCAAGACCGCACAAATTGGCATCATTGATATGGAAGAATTGGCCAAATTTGCGCCGCCCGAAGATTTGGCAGGTCTCGACGAGATGCGTCGTCAGGTTGAAAACCTGGTGCGTGAAATGGCCGAGCGGCAGGGGCTGGAACGCGATGAGGGTACGAGAGCATTTCGGCTGACACCGCAAGCTTACAAGCTTTTTCAGGGCAAGCTGCTGGAGAGAATATTCGCCAATCTACAGCCCAGTCGAACTGGCAGGCACACTGGGCGCATTGTGGGCGAAGGGAGTGTTGAGTTGCCTCAAACTAAGCCGTACGAATTTGGCGACAGCCTAGCCAATATGGACACGGTGCAAACCGTTGTGAATGCACTCTTGCGCCAGCCACATGGAGCACAAATTCAACTGCGCGCGGAGGATATCGAAGTCCATCGCACGCGCAACTCTCCCAAGTGTGCGACGATAGTGATTATGGATATGAGCGGCTCGATGCGTTATGACGGCCAATACATTAACGTCAAACGCATGGCCTTGGCATTACACGGTTTAATTACACGCGAGTATCCCGGAGACATACTCAAGTTCATCGAAATGTTCACTTTTGCTAAATTGCGCGCGGCAGGCGAGATTATCGATTTGATGCCCAAGCCCGTGACCATCCATGACCCTTTTATTCGTTTGCGAGCCGATATGAGCCGCGACGAAATCAGTGAACAGCAGATTCATCCACACTTTACCAATATTCAACACGCACTGAGACTCGCTCGACAGAATTTGGCAACCGTCGACACGCCGAACAAACAAGTGATCCTGATTACCGATGGCTTACCCACAGCGCACTTCGAAGAATCGATGCTGTTTTTGCTTTATCCTCCGGACCCGCGAACCGAGCAAATGACCATGCGCGAAGGGGCATTGTGCCAGCGCGACGGGATCACCATTAATATTTTCTTGGTCCCCAGTTGGTCGCAATCCGAAGACGATATCCGATTTGCCTACCGATTGGCAGAGCAAACTCAAGGTCGAGTGTTTTTCACGGCGGGTAAGGATTTGGATCGCTATGTAGTCTGGGATTATATTTCCCGTAAGCGCGAGATTCTGGCTTAGCCGCCGCGTCGTTTTCACTGAGTGTGGCTTTTGTTTTTCTCAGAATTTCATTGACTCCCTCATTGGGAATCGCTAGATTTAACCACACGCTAGAAGGCGCATCCGCGTTGCTCCTGCAAGATGATGCCAGCGTCGCTGGTTCTCTCAAGTTTTTAAATTGAAGTCAATGTTTATCGCAATCGATTCTCAATTCTCAGGT
Organism: uncultured Pirellulaceae bacterium; assembly: GCA_964625155.1. GTDB lineage: Bacteria > Planctomycetota > Planctomycetia > Pirellulales > Pirellulaceae > Aureliella. The sequence goes on along the minus strand of CAZVBC010000005.1, from coordinate 33,057 downwards.
TTTAACCTCGCGGTTGGCATCTTTGGTCGTCACAGTTTGAGTTTGTTGTCTTCGTGTTTTTGATCCACCGCGACGCATCGCGGAACCATTGAGGAGGTGCATGATCTATCGAAAAAGTGGAAGTTGATTGTCCCTATTAATACACAATTCCAACCTGTTTTCGCAAAGGATATGCCTTCGTTATGGGTTGATGTACGGTAAGAGAGAATCACGAAATGTGCGCCATTAACTTTCTTGTTGTTTGTGTCCTGACGCAATTGACGCAATTGTATTCAGATGAGGCTACCATACGTCTACTGAAAAATTCACAGGTCGTTTCGGAGCTCGAGCTTTCGGCAAAACAAATATCGTCGATTGACTTGGCTCAGCGAGGTATATCCGCTCGTGAAAATTTGAGTGGGCGGCTAAATGCAATTCTGACGCAAACGCAATTGAAACGACTGAATGAACTGCGGTTTCATTTTGAGATTGCGGACGTTGGTATTGCAGAATCAATTTTAGAACAGCAACTCGGAGTTTCGATTGGGATCACACCTTCGGAGAAGTCCGAATTGCGTCGCCAATTCATCGAAATAGAACGTCTTCTAAAAGAGGACATTAGAAATTTGCACAGTAGCGCCTTCGAGAGGATATTGAACGAACTATCACCCGAACAATCGAACCGTGCCAAAGTGTTGATTGGAGATTATTTTGCGTTTGTGGATTCGGAATGTCAGCGCTATCGGGAAAATCCAAAGACCAACAGAATGCCCTCGTATGATACTGCGTCTGGACGGCTAGTATTGCTTCAGAAGAGTTCAATTTGCAAGGAATTGCAGCTTAGTAAGGAGCAGCACTTAGCACTTGCCAATATGCAGTCGCAACGGGGTGCATATTTATTGGGTTTGGCCAAGAATGGCGGTCTCGGTCGAGAAGCAGCTCGGAATTTTGTCCTCGCTGACGCCGGCGAGATGGATGAAATATTGCTCCCGCAACAGTCGGCTAGGCTAATGCAGATAATAAATCAATTAGAAATCGCTTTTTTAGGATTTGAGGCTGCTCTGGTGGATGGCAAATTAGGACAGGATATTGGAATTTTTGAAAACCAAAAAACAGCAATAAGTACGCGCGGGCGAAAAACGGTTGATGAGACTACACGACTGGAGTTGCGAGCGTATCAGGATAGGCTGAACGAGGCATTCTCGCTGCTTGGAGAAGATCGCAAAGTTAAGAGCAGAGAACTTGTTGGTAAGGCTTTTCTATTTATTGATTACGAATTGATTCAAAAGCGCGAAATGGCTGATCGAGTGCGCCAGTGAGTTGGTGCGCGAAAGTTGCGGTAGCCAGAGCCAAAAAAGTCAGCGCGAAGGACGAACTTCTGTCATTAGGTTGTCTGCGCATTGAGTTTCATGACATCCACGGTTTCACAGTGAACCAACTTTACAGTGAACCAACAACTTGCTTCGCAGATGCCAAATCGTCGACCTTTGTGCGGCTGGCAAGTCGTTCTATGTTTACGGCGACGACATAGGCCTGATGCTCTGCGAGCGGATATGGCTGCGAAAGCTGTTTTCGGGAAAATCGCATGTGCGGTTTGGCGAGATGGATCGGCCTCGGGTCGACCTGCCTTATTCTGTCGCTTAGTAAAGCTGTTTTGCATCGCGAAGCGCGGGTTGCTACAATGACAGCCGGAACTGCGTAGGGGTTGGCTCAGCGGAGCTAATTTAGCGAGTTCAGGTTGAGTTGCTAGGACATTATTCCGATGATGGCTGTGAAGGGCAACGGTCGTAAATAGAAAGGTTGCGCGTATCGCGATGTTGAATATATTTGGTAATGCGGATTTGCGAGCGAATCATTGCGATCATCAATCTCGTCGAGATTTTCTCAAAGTTGGTGGCATGGCGGCCGGCGGGCTTTCGCTGGCCCAGCTTTTGGCGATCGAAGGTCGCGCTGGGGTTGGGAATTCGACTAAGTCGATTATCAACGTCTTTTTGCCGGGTGGTCCATCCCATATCGATTTCTTCGATCTCAAACCCAACGCGCCGGCTGAAATACGGGGTGAGTTCAGCCCAATCAAAACCAACGTTCCAGGTATGGAAATTTGCGAGCTATTTCCGCGACTGGCAAAGATGGCCGACAAGTACACGATTATTCGATCGATAGTTGGCTCCGAAGGACACCACGATGGTTTCCAATGCATGACTGGCCGCACTCATCGCGAAGCTCCGCCGGCTGGCGGTTGGCCCATGTATGGTGCCTGGGTCTCAAAGACGTTGGGGCCCAGGGATGCTAGTGTTCCCGCGAATGTATCGCTCATGTATCCAACAGGTCATAAAGAATGGGGCGATCCTTACCGCGCCGGTTTTATTGGACCGGCTCACGACCCGATGGCGTTGTTAGCCAAGGATCCGTTGGCAAAAGCGACAGGAATGACACTACAGGGGATTTCGCTGGAACAACTTGGTGATCGACGCAAATTGTTAAGGTCGATGGATGCGTTTCGGGAACGCTTGGACAAACATGCTGCGATGGTTGGTTCCGATACGTTTGCAGAACAAGCATTCTCGATTTTGACTTCGTCCAAGTTAGCTGATGCATTGGACATATCCGGTGAAGATGCGGCGACGCTAGAGCGTTACGGCAAGAACGATCCAACCTACCAGCGCGATGGTGCGCCGCGCATGATCCGCAATTTTTTGATTGCACGTCGCCTAGTTGAAGCGGGTGCGCGTGTCGTCTCCATGAACTATAGTCGGTGGGACTGGCATGGCGGTGATGGTATGAATTTTCCCAGTTCCCGCGTTGAGTTCCCGTTACTCGACCAAGGTTTGTCGGCCTTGATCACGGACTTACATGAACGGGGATTGGATAAAGATGTGTCGGTGGTCGTATGGGGCGAGTTCGGTCGCACACCGAAGATTAACAAGAACAACAGCCGCGATCATTGGCCACAAGTCTCTTTTGCCATGATGTTTGGAGGAGGCAATCGTCACGGGCAAGTCATTGGTGCGACCAACAAGTTCGGCGAATATGCGACGGAAAGGCCGGTAACTTTTCAAGAGGTCTTTGCGACGCTGTACCACAATGTCGGCATCGATACTCAAACGGTAACGGTTGAAGATCTCAACGGACGACCGCAGTACTTATTGGACTCTGGCGTCCAGCCGATTGCTGAACTGGTGTAAAGACCCGTCGGCAGCCAGAGATTACAGAGTATCTTGAGGGTCGATATCGATGACGTACAGAATTTCTTTGGGAGGTTTAAGGTCGTTGGTTGCTCGCACCAATAATCGATTAAGTGGCTCAGCAGTACGCGTTTGAAGTAAGGCATGAAATCGATAATTGCCGCGCAGTTTGGCGAGAGGAGGTGGTGCGGGGCCAAGGATTCTGCAGTCGATCGCAGCCAGTTTCTGTGCTTGTTTGAGTCGTTGCACGACGGTTTCTGAGAAGGCTTCGGTTGCTGCCTGGTCAGGTCCGCGCATGATGATGCGGGCCAAGCAACCAAACGGAGGATATCCGTATTGTTCTCGTTTGAGCAGTTCTTCGGTAGCGAATCCTAAAAAATCGTGTTTGCAAGCGGCCATGATCGCTGGATGTTCAGGTGAGAAGGACTGTACAAGCACGCGCCCAGCCTTCTCGCCGCGCCCAGTTCGTCCAGCGACTTGCGTGATCAATTGAAAAGTTCGTTCGGCAGCACGAAAATCTGGGAAGTGCAACGCGGTATCGGCATTGATTACACCTACCAACAGCACATTTGGAAAGTCGTGCCCTTTGGCGATCATTTGTGTGCCTAGCAGGATATCCAATTCGCCATCGCGGAACTGCTGTAGCACTCGTTCGTGACTCCCTGGTTTGCGCATGGTATCGCTATCCATGCGAGCGATTTTGGCTTGTGGGAAACGGTGGGCGACTTCGACTTCTAATTTCTGGGTACCAGTACCGGTATATTGGATCCCGCCATGTCCACACTTGGGGCAAGCTGGCGGAGTGGCGATTTGATAGTCACAATAATGGCAGGCGGCTTTGTGGCCATCGAGATGATGTGTCAGTGGCAAATCACAGTCGGGGCAACTGATCACATGTCCACAATGCGGGCATTGGATGGCAGTCGAGAAACCACGTCGATTAAGTAACAGGATGACTTGACCCTTCTCGGCCAAAGTTTCGACGATCGCTTGATACAGCGGACGGCTGATCGAGCCGCTCGTAAATTTGTTTTGACTCAAGCGTAGATCGACGGTGTTCACCGCAGGAAGTGGGCGATTGTGAATACGTCGTGGCAAAGACGCCAATCGAAATTGATTCGTTCGCGCTCGCTGCCAACTCTCCAGGGCAGGCGTGGCTGACCCGAGTACCAGAGGAATTTGCTCCAGCATCGAGCGATGTAAGGCTACGTCGCGCGCGTGGTAACGGGGTAAGGTATCTTGTTTGAAGGAATTGTCATGCTCTTCATCCAGTACGATTAATCCCAGACGCGGTTGGGGCGCGAACACGGCACTGCGTGGGCCGATGACGACGGGTGTGTCTCCAGCAGCAATTCTCCGCCAATGGTAATGACGTTCGACTGGGCTCATGCGACTGTGTAGAACAGCCACCTCTCCAAATCGTTGCAAGAATCTCTGTTTCGTTTGAGGAGTCAAGCTGATTTCGGGAACCAATACAATGGCTTGGCGACCGAATGAAAGAACTTCATGGATTGCCTGCATGTACACTTCCGTCTTGCCGCTGCCAGTTATTCCGTGCAAGAGTATCGTTTGTTGTTGGCGACTATTAAGAGCATCGAGGATATGGGCCAGCGCCTGTCGTTGGTCAACGCTGAGGGCAAGTGGTGGCCCAGAATTCAAAGGTGCATGGAATTCGCGATGTTCCATGACTCGTTCCTTGCGAGCTTCGACAAATCCAGCCTCTCGTAACAGTTGGATGGGACCCGTCGAGCAATTGGCAAGCTTCTGCAACTCTTCTACCGTCATGGGTTGACCAGGGACTGACAACAGTTGCCGCAGCACATGTTGTTGCTTGACAGTCAAGTTGGCTACAGCGGTTGCGTCGTGCGCTTTGGATGTCGGTACCATGACCAATCGCTGTCGCACCCCAGCGGCGTCGCGGACCGAGGCTGGAATGACGGTCTCAAAGATCTGTCCCATGGGCGTCAAATAGTATTGGCTCATCCACTGAATCAACTCGAGTACTTTAAGAGTGCAAAGTGGATGTTCGTCAACAACTTCGATTACGCGCTTGAACGCGTCCGGTGATTGTCGAACGACCGCGACGCCAATGCAGTAGCCCAGCAGTTCACGATTCCCTTTTCCCAAAGGTACCTTGACGCGTACACCGGGAACAACCTGCCCAAATAGATTATCGGGGATCAAATAGTCATAGGGACCGTGAGGCGCTTCGGCAAAGACCACTTTTGCAATCGTCGATTCGCTATGAGAGTCCACTTCCCAAGGCGGAGCATCTTTTGGAAATAGTTCTTGTTGACCAGCGGTCATCCGGTAACAATCCTAAATTAAGGGATGCGCTGCCCAGTAAGTTGAAGCTGATATCGTGATAGCAAACACAGTAGTTGACGATTTGGTGGTCGCACTACCAGTTACTCGTGGCTATGATTTTGAAGTAACTTCTCAATATCCTGGTGCACGAGCCTAGTTAACCAGGTGCACGAGCCTAGGTTATCGAATAACGGAAACCGGAGGCTAACGCCTTCCGGCTGATGTTATGTGTCTCGCAATGAATAGTGTCTTCTTTCCCATTTTCTTCAACCGCTCTCACCACCTAGCAAATAATGACGTAGACGGTCCATGTGATAAAATAACTGGAGTGGTCATCACTCATGATGACTGTCTCGAATAATTGGATGATGGACTAATCAGTCGGAACGCGTTAGCGTCCGGTTTCTATCTGATGCGTTTATCGTAAACTACTCAATAACCAAATGCACGAGCCAAGTTCATTCTATGATCTTGCAAGACAAATGACCAATGCGCGAAATCCGCTGCACCTGGTTATTGAGCAGTTACATTTTGAAAATACACAGCGGAATTCAATATCGATGCTCATCTCACCTTGACGGTTTGCATTTGCCAGCGCCAGGCCTGTATCCTAAGCGAGATTTTGGTCTTGAGGTAGGGCTGGGATAGAGGCCTTCAATCCATCACGCTTATTCAGATGCGTAGAATGTCTATTTCAAATGCACAAACTCTCTGAGGCTCGTCGGATTGGTGTTTTTGGTGGCTCGTTCGATCCCATTCATGTGGGACATTTGTTAATTGCTGAGCATTGTCGCGACGAGCTGGCATTGGACGAGGTTCGCTTCATACTGGCTGCGACCGCCCCTCACAAACAGCAACATGCAGTTGCAGACGCCAAGCATCGATGGGAAATGTTGCGATTGGCAATTGGCGGCAATTTGAATTTTGTTGCCGATGATCGCGAATTGCGGCGTGGTGGGACATCCTATACCGTTGCCACGCTTGAAGAGCTGACGCGCGAAATGCCCAGCGCTAAATTCTACTTTTTGATGGGCGCCGATTCGTTGTTCGATTTCCACACGTGGCGTGCTCCCAGTGAAATCTGCCGTATGGCGCATGTGATAGTTGTTGCTCGCGGGGGACTGGCACAACCCAAAATGGAGTTGCTGCGACCTTATTTATTCGAACCGGACCGAGCCGACCTAAATGAACACCTCGTGCGAATGCCTCAATTTGAAATCAGTAGCACGGAGATTCGCGATCGAGTCAAAATGGGTCGTAGTATTCGCTATCGAGTGCCGTCCGCTGTAGAAGCCTATATTGCAACACATGAGCTTTATCGGGAGCAAGGGTCTAGTCCTGAGTAACATGATTCCCGAGCGAAGCCGTTGCTGAGAAATCGTTTGGCCGTGCGTGTGTAGCTTTCACGCGTCCAAGCCTTCACCTAAAACAGCCTCAACCTTCGCCAACCGATGCTTCCTTTTCAGGCTCATGCGGTAAAACGAATTTATAACAACGACATAGCTAGGGTCTGAAAACCATAGTTGGAGATCAAAGTGGCGCTGTCAACTTAAGTAATATTGTTCCCCAGTATCAATTTCGAGTGGAACGATTTAGGATAGCGGTTGATTTATTTTCAACGCATGAAAGCTAACTATACTGAGCAGTGTTCATAGGTTGAGCGGTACAAATTCACCAAGGCTCGACCTCGAATCCTCTCTTTCAAGGCCTCACAAGGGACATCCGATGATTCGTTCGGCAACCATTCTCTCAACTGTAATACTTGGATTAGTAGCCGGGACATTCGCCAGTGGCCAAAGTGTTGGTCAAAACCGCCCAAATGTTTTGTTCATATTCACCGATGATTTGACATTCCAAGCGATCAGTGCTTATGGCGAACAGCGGAAGTTGTTGGAGACGCCGAATATCGATCGTTTGGGACGCGAAGGAGTGCGTTTCGATCGTTGCCTGGTTACGAATTCGATTTGCGGCCCCAGTCGAGCGACAATTTTGACTGGCAAATACTCGCACCTCAATGGTTTTTACAACAACAGTAACTGTGTTTTCGACTCAACGCAGACCACTTTCCCGAAGTTGATGCAGGCGGCTGGCTATTCAACGGCGATCATCGGTAAATGGCATTTGATTTCTGATCCAGTAGGGTTCGATCATTGGCATATTCTGCCGGGCCAAGGACTTTACTATAACCCGCCTATGAAACTCAATGGTCAGGACGTCAAACATCAAGGGTACACTACTGACCTGATCACCGACTTTTCAATCGAATGGTTGAAAAATCGTGATAAGACAAAACCGTTCATGTTAATGAGCCAGCACAAAGCACCACATCGCGAATGGGCTCCTGCGCTGCGTCACCTGGGGTGGGACAAGGATCGGCAATACCCCGAACCCGAAACGCTGTTTGACGATTTCGCGGGACGAAGTAAGGCCGTCAAGGACCATGATATGGGAATCGATCGTACCTTCACGGAGCTGGATGCCAAGCTTCGCCCCACGCCGAACTTAACACCTGAGCAACTCAAAGAGTGGAACGCTTATTACGAGCCCAGAAATGAAGCGTATCGCCAAGCCAACTTGACCGGAAAGGACCTTGTTCGGTGGCGCTACAATCGTTACATGCACGATTACTTGGCTTGTGTCAAAGCAGTTGATGAAAGTGTCGGACGCTTGCTCAAATTTTTGGAAGATGAAGGTTTAGCGGAAAACACCCTAGTGATGTTCTCGTCCGACCAAGGATTCTATCTCGGCGAGCACGGTTGGTTTGACAAACGGTGGATCTTCGAAGAGTCCGTGCGCAGTCCACTTTTTGTGCGCTGGCCAAAAGTCGCCAAAGCAGGAAAGGTCAGTAAAGATATTGTGTCATTGATCGATTTTTCGAGCACTATCTTGGACGCCGCTGGCATCGCAATACCTAACGAAATGCAAGGTCGCAGTATGATCCCGTTGCTCAAAGGAGAAGTACCCAGCGATTGGCGAAAGAGTTTGTATTATCACTACTACGAATTCCCTGTTCCACATCGCGTACGACCACATTACGGAGTCATTACCGATCGTTTCAAGCTGATACACTATTACAAACCCGATGTCGATGATTGGGAATTGTTAGATCGAGAGAAAGATCCGCAGGAGACTAAGAATTTTTACAACGATCCGGCATATGCGTCGGTTGTTAACGAGCTGCACGCGGAACTCAAAAAGTTGCGCAGCGAAGTAAAAGAAGAAGGTGAATCACCTCGGGCCGCATATGGGCGTCAACCATTCGACAACGAACCCGGGGCGAAATCGAAGCCTAAGAACCCAGGTCAAGGGGCTCGCAAACAGAAGAACAAAGCCGATTAATTCCCAGTACTGCCAAACCTTTCCGAGGTCGAGGACGTCAACCAAGGAAAGGTTGCAGCATAAATGTGGCTAGTGTTTTGTCACAGCTTAGTTTTAGGGATCGGCAGGCCGAAGTTACTGGCCCATGGTGCGAGGCGTTGCGACTGTGATCAGTAACCATCGTTGCACGGTCTCAAGTTCGGCAGCAAGGCAACTACTAGCTCGCTAAATCCGAACTTCATTCTCGTGCGGTCGGAGCGGTCGAAACAGTTTTGGGATTACCTTGAATGTGGTAGTTTACATCCATTTCGACTGCTTTTTCACCTGCCAAGTCGGTGGTGACTTTCACTGACGATTTGACATCACCATCCTTGGTAAGGTCAAGACTAGGCGCAATTGTTACATTCAAGAACTGGACTGGTTTGGGTTCGGTTGTTGGTTCGAAGGCCACATCCATATCTTGCGAGGTTACGTCCGTAACTTTGAACGGTTTATCGCTCTTAAGCAAAAACCGTTTCTGCACAGATTCACCCAGTTTTAGTGGGCCCAAAGCGACCGACTTGGGGCTGATCGAAAGTGGTGGCTGGATGTCAGCAAACAAGCGTAACGGTACATTCATCAAGCGGCGGTCATTTGTATTTAGCACCAGTTGGCTTTGTAGAAATCCTACTGGTGTATTTTCCGACAGCTTGATGGAGATCTTATAGCGTACGCGACCATTCTCGCGCGATACTTCTTCGGCTGTCGCCGAGATTAATTCATTCGGTGTGGACACTTTGGTAATTGCCCAATCGGATCTACCGGCGTAATCGAGGAAGATCTCGGTCTGTTTGCTGTCACCTTCAGGCACGATGCCAAAATTCGCTTCGCCGGGAGTGAAAACTACGTCGCTACGAATGTAGCCTTTGACGTTTAGTTGGATTTCGGTGTAAATCGGTTGATCGATGGTGACCGTGATAGTGGCCCCGCGTTGGCCAGTGTGAGTGCCTGTATTGAACCGCGCAAGAATAATCCCGACTTGCCCAGGCTCCACCCACTCGGTCTCGATGATCGGCGTGGTGCATCCGCAACTCGTGCGTACGCTGCGAATGTGCATTTTTTGTTGGTGAGTATTGCGAATTTCAAATCGATGCTCGGTAGCCGCTGCGCGTGCAACGGCTCCAAAATCGTGTGAACGCTGAGCAAGTGGTATAGCCTGCTGAGTCCACGATTGAGCGCAGAGATGGGGTGCGATGGACGCAGTCAACGCCCACGCAATCAAATAGGGACGCATTTGGAAACTCCACGGTGGATATGGGTGCTAGACTGCCTTGATATAGATTGTCGCTTGCCAAGAAAGTTTGGAGCGGTCTCGGCAAACGCATGACACGACAGTCGAGGATGGGATGTCCTCCAACACTGTTTATCTTACGGTGGAGGGCCAAAAATCCTAGGGATATGTCTAAAAAGAATGAAGATTCGCAAACGCTAGTTGCAGGTCAAGTAAAACCACAAAAATGAACATACTCCTTTAATCTTGCCTGAACGACACGACAGACTGTGATCGGTACAAACCACTGGTAGATTGCCAGTCGTGGTGTGTTCGCTAAAACACAAAACGTCGCACCGGGATTGATATCATGGACACTTCTGCATTATCCATACTTTCGGCTAGTATGAACGACACTCAAGCTGAATTGGCCATCCAGCCTTGGGTCGCCGCCTCCATGATTTTCTGTTGAGTTGCCTCACCGCGCGCAAACTCAGCAGTCATCCGCCCTTCACTGAGCACCAGAATCCGATCACTGAGCGTTAGTAACTCGGGTAGCTCACTGGATGTGACAATCACGCCGAGTCCTTGGCTGCATAGTGAGCGGATCAAGCAATACAATTCGGCTTTGGCCCCCACATCCACTCCTCTCGTGGGATCATCCAGCAAAAGGATGTTTGGTCGAGTAAGCAACCACCTACCAACAATTGTCTTTTGTTGGTTTCCACCGCTAAGACTAGTGATAGGTGCGAACAAGCCAGCGGTTTTCACATGCAATTTGTCAAGCATCTGGCGACTGGCCGCATGCTCCGCTCGGCGGCTGACCATACCCCAACGCACAAGATCGGTGAGGGAGCAGACCGACAGGTTTTCCCCCACATGTAATGCAGAAAAGATCCCCAGCCGTTTGCGGTCTTCGGTTACCAATGCCAGTCCTGATCTGCATGCCTCCTCGGGGTGAGCGGGGTGATGTGGTTGCCCATTGAGTATCATTTGACCAGTGGGCCGCAAAACAGACGCCCCGAATAAACATTCGAGCAACTCAGTACGTCCAGCTCCCATCAGCCCAGCGATCCCTAGCACCTCCCCTCGGAACAAGGAGAATGAGATATCCTTCAAACGGTAACCTCGAGCATGCCCTGGCCATGCGAGCGATAGATTTTTCACTTCTAAGATTACTGGACCTGCCGAAGCCTGTCCGATTAACTCGAGCGATTCAATTTCGCGACCAACCATCAAGTGCGTGATCTCATTCGGTGATGTGCACGCAGAATCGAGCGTTTTAATTAACTTTCCATCACGCAGCACGGTAATTCGATCGGCTAAGTGAAAAACTTCATCCATCTTGTGGGAGATATAAAGAACCGTTGTTCCTCGTTCGCGCAGTCGCGCTATCACGCGGTACAGTCTCGCCACTTCACTTTCAGTCAACGCACTGGTCGGTTCATCCATGATCAAAATCCGACTCTTGATGCTCAGTGCTTTAGCAATCTCGACCAATTGCTGGTCGCCGACTCGCAAGGCTCCTGCCGGTGTGCGCGGGTCGATATCACATTCCAGCTCCTCGAGCAAGATTTGCGACTGACGCTCCATGGTACGATCGTCTCGTAATCCGAGCCACGATCGAAGTTCGCGTCCAAGAAAGATATTTGCTGCAATGGATAGCTGGTCAACCAGATTCAGCTCTTGATGAATGATACTAATGCCTGCAGCTTCTGCATCACGCGTTCCAGAGAATCTAGCTGCGCTCCCACCGATTAGCATCTCTCCTTCATAGTTGGTAATGACCCCCGAAAGTATTTTCATCAAGGTACTTTTGCCAGCACCATTTTCGCCACATATCGCATGTAGTTCCCCTTGAGCAACGTCAAACGAAACGTCGGCAAGCGCTTGTACGCCAGGAAAACTCTTGGAAATACGCCTCAGCGAAATCATCTCGCAACATCCGGAAATCGATCAACTACTTTCTCAAACCGACTTGGCCCAATCTTCACTCCGAATGGCATTCACTCGTGGGCCGCTCAATGTGCAACCCAGTGTAGATCAACTGAACCCGAAAACCAGTCTCATTGAGCTTACTTTATAACCTAACGGATGACTTTGTAGCTGGACGATGCCAGGGTCAGTACCATTTGAAATCTGAAACTCTTCAGGACGCGGTGAACGCTGAGTTATCAATTGGCCGAATTAAGACAGGCATGATCAAGCAGCACTGCAAACTTAGAACTCGGTCGTGTCTATCACGAATCGAGCAAATCTACAGTGTCTGTCGCTGGCGGAACAGATATTTACAAATCATAAGTCCGGTCAGAGGTACCATGATGCTGATGCACCATGCAAATGATGTCCACGGACCTTGTTGGCTGAGCGTGCCTAACACGGAGAATGCGATTGCGGTGACAAAGCTGGACGCACTAGCCGCACCGATAAATTGTAGCCAGCTTAAACGATGGACTCCGCAGAGCAATACGGCGGCTTCTGCCAGAATTGGTAATGGACGCAGTAAGATTAACCACCACACTCCGGCCACACGAATCTTTTGATCGAGCAACTCGATTTGCTCGACCGAGGAAAATCGTTCAGCCAGCCTACGTCCCCACGTTCTCGACAGAGCAAAACCGATCATCGATCCGGAAAACAGTCCCGCTCCACAAACGATGGCCGACAACAACCAAGGGACCGATTGACCACATAAAGTACAGACGAAACTGCTGGGAATTGGCAAAACAATATCGCTGGTTAGAAGCAAAAAGCTAACCCATAACAGCTTGGCGGGATGGTTGGCTAAAGATTTGACCCACTGGGTCGCAGTGTCTTCGAACGAAAGTCCAACCAGTAACACTGGAATGGCCACAACGATGATCCATGCGGTGATCGATATCCCTAGGCGAATCAATTGCGAGTCGTTGGGCGTGGCGTTCATCAAGGTGCAAGAATGTTTTACGCGAGTTTGAAGGGTGGCTTTTACAGAGTTGCAATAGACCGATGAGCAAACGATGTTGTCAGGCCAGCTAGACGTGCACGTTTGCCTCTCGAGTTTGGTGAATTGCATATCTTTCGCGGATCGGTCGAATAATCTCTGCCAGAAACTCATCAACCTGTTGTGGTGCCCGCCCTACAAACGCCGCTGGATCGGCAAGTTCATCCAACGCGACGTTTTGAAACGCAGGTTCGTTTTTGAGCCTGTCCAGCAAATCGTTGGGCGCTGCGAATTGTTTGACTTGCAGTGCCGCCGCCTGACTGTGTTGGCGAATGATCTCGTGAATTGACTGACGATCGCCTCCCTGCTGGACAGCAGCCATCATGAACGATTCAGTTGCCATAAACGGCAGCTCTTCGCGAAGATGTTTTTGAATCGTCTTTTCGTACACCACCAAGCCTTCTGCCACGTTTTGTAGAAGTATCAAACAAGCATCGATAGCCAGGAAAGCCTGCGGTATTACCAACCGACGATTGGCGCTATCGTCCAACGTCCGTTCCATCCACTGCACGGCAGCCGTAGCTGCGGTCGAAGATTGCAGGCTGATTACGAATCTGGCTAGGGAACATATGCGTTCGCTGCGCATCGGATTGCGTTTGTAAGCCATCGCGGACGAACCGATCTGGTCCTTCTCAAATGGTTCTTCGATCTCTTTGCGACTGGCCAACAACCGCAGGTCGGTTGCGATTTTGTGCACGCTTTGAGCGATTCCAGAAAGCGAATCGAGAATTTGGCTGTCTACTTTGCGCGAATAAGTTTGCCCTGTCACCGCGTAACTGGTGGAAAACCCCAAACGATGGGCAATCATCTGCTCAAGCTGACGTACTTTGCCATGATCGCCGTCGAAAAGTTGTAGAAAGCTGGCCTGTGTCCCGGTGGTTCCTTTGGCACTGCGTGCTTTAAGCGTCGCCAAACGATGGTCGACTTCCGCAAGATCCAGCACTAAGTCGTAGGCCCATAAGCAGGCTCGCTTGCCTACCGTTGTAGGTTGGGCTGGTTGCATGTGTGTGAACGCTAAACAAGGTAGCGCACGATATTGGCCTGCGAAATCGGCGAGTTTGAGAATTACCGTAGCCAGCCGTTTGATGAGCATCTCCAGGCCATCGCGCATCATGATCAAGTCTGCATTGTCAGTTACATAACAACTAGTCGCACCTAAGTGAATTATGCCGCGTGCTTCAGGGCATTGCTCGCCGTACGCATGCACATGCGCCATGACGTCGTGCCGCAAGCGTTTCTCGTATTCTCGAGCTACATCCAAGTTGAGCGTGTGCTCCCAGGCCTTAAGCTGATCGATCTGCTGCTCGGTAATCGCCAGCCCTAGTTCGCGTTCGCATTCTGCCAGCACGATCCACAATTTACGCCACAATCGGGAACGATTCTCAGTGCTCCACAAAGCCGCCATTTCCCGCGACGCATACCGAGTAATCAATGGATTCTCATATAGACTGGAATCGGACATATACGGCTTTCAAGATTCTTGAGAACGACGGATTTACAATCAGAATTGCGTTGGGCACTGAAAAAACATTCGATACTACAACCGCAACTCAGGAAAGACGTAGCGGAGCACCACCAGCCTCTCGTATCCTATGAAACTTTTGAACGGACCATTTTAGACTTGGTGATCGGAGGCAAATAGGTGGTTGAAGCAATGATCGCCACTGTTTTGGTAATCGGGCGCGTGGCAGTCACGTGTGTCGCCAACGTCTTGCAAAAGCAGTTGTTTCGACAGAATGTTTGTGCGCTTACATTAATGCTTGTTATCTGGGCATGGATGACAATTTGCATGTCTCCTTGGTGGTTGGGATCGTTGGCAGGTGAGTGGCTGTGGCGACCTAACTGGCCGGAGCGCGCAGGTGACTGGGGATGGATGTTGGCGGCCTGTGCGTTGGAAATGCCTGGCAATTGGTTGTTACTGCGATCACTACAACGCACGGATCTTTCAGTCTATGGTCCACTGAACAGCTTCAAACCGGTCGTCAGTATCCTGCTCGCCATGTTGGTGTTGGCAGAGTATCCTTCGCTCGGCGGTTTGATCGGCATCGCCATTGTGCTGGCCGGTACCTGCCTGCTGGCCGATCGTCCCGAAAATGGAAATTGGTTCACAGTATGGAAGGGTGTTGTAAAACATGCTGGTGTTCGAGACAGGTTGGCCGCCGCTGTGTTAACCGCTTCGGCGTCCGTGTTCCTCAAGCGAGCCATGATTGGCGCTGAGGAATCGATCGTACTGGCACAGTGGTGCCTCCTGAGCTGGTTGATCGCTGTAATAGTTTGGTTGCTGGTTTATCGATTGATTCCCAAATCTGTGTCCGATTGCGAGCAACATACGTTCACAGACGCGAGCTTGGTAGATAACAAGAACTTTCTTCAGAACTTGAGCCAAGTCAACCACGACACCAAGTTACTGAAGCTGTTCTTGAAGGTTAAAGTCTGCTGGATCGCTGGTTTGATCCTGGCGATGCAAGCATTGACCATTTATTTGTTCGCCAGTATTCCCGTAGGATATGCCCTATCCCTGTTTCAATTAGGAGGAATTGTCAGCGTGTTCTTGGGACATCGCATGTTTGGTGAGCCGCATTTATGGCGACGATTGCTCGCCTCGTCGATTATGGTCATCGGTGCTATAGTCATCATCTGTAGTAGTGCTTATCATCCAACCGCCAAGTAGCATCAAGTTCCCGAAGTCTGATAGTTCCACACGCTAATCCATGCAGAAATTCTGGCAACTGCTCAGAATAACCAGCAATCAAGTCCCTTATGCTCAGCGCAGGTTAGTGCTTTGTGACAGGCTAGTTTTAGTGGTCGGGAGGGCGAGGTTTCTACCGAGCCGCCGCTCGATTGGCTCAGCCAGAGCTTCGCACGCTTCGACTTCCCGATTCCCAAAATTAAGCTGTGACTGAGCACTAGCTAGCGATCTTTTCTAGAGCTGTCGCCCCGTTTTGCGGTACCCTTATGATTGATTTGAGACAATTTCACCTTGTCGAACTTTCGCCGATTGGTTATCTAAGTTTCTGGTAGCGAAATCAGCCATGGATGCTGCGCGCACACGAACAACTTGAGCTAAGCGTGGACGATTTCATAACTGAGAAGACGATCTTCTCAATTTGCGGGCATGGAGGCCAAGCGTGAATCGAGCACATATTGCAATAGAATCTGGCGGACGATGCAATTGGCTGTACGCAAGCTGGGTTGTGATCGTCTGTACTTGGTCTTTGTTACCCGTCGATCTACTACAAGCTCAACCGGGAGCAGCGCCTGGTGGTCAGGACCAAGCTCCGGCGTGGGTCGAACGCA
Organism: uncultured Pirellulaceae bacterium; assembly: GCA_964625155.1. Classification (GTDB taxonomy): domain Bacteria; phylum Planctomycetota; class Planctomycetia; order Pirellulales; family Pirellulaceae; genus Aureliella. The sequence goes on along the minus strand of CAZVBC010000005.1, from coordinate 16,742 downwards.
ATTTTAAAGATGAAGTCTGGAAGTCTGGTGGACCGCGACTGAGCCAGTTGGCAACCGGCAAAATGGTTGTTGGCATCGAAGTTACCGGCAATTCGACAATCAGCCAACACAAAATTCTATCACACATGCAGACTCGTCCTGATCGAGTCTTTGATGACAAACAACTCCAAGCTGATATTCACGAGTTGTATCGAACGGACCTCTTCCGCAGGATTACACCTTCGACACGTGAAGTCCCTGGTGGCGTGGTTGTGAAACTAGAGGTCCTTGAACAACCCACAGTTACTGAAGTGATCTTCCATGGCAATCAAGCCGTAAATGAAGGACTGCTTAAGAAACACGTTGGGATCGAAATTGGCGATCCCATCAATCCTTTTTCAACGGAAATGGCTAAGCAAAGATTAGTCGATTTGTATCGCGAAAAGGGTTTTAATCATGCGGATATTCAAACTATCGAAGGGCATCGACCGGGTGATCGTCGGGTCCTGTTTGCGATCGCGGAAGGTAATCTCGAACGTATCTGGCAAATCGGATTTACGGGTAACGCCGTGTTTTCTACAGATTTGTTGCAAACAAAAATAAAATCCCGTGACGCCAAAAATGGATTGATGGCTTATTTGCTCAACGTCGCAAATCTGAACAAAATCCAAGAAGATTCTAATGCACTCACAGCCTACTATCGTTCGCTCGGTTACTTTCAGGCAAAAGTTGACCACCGGCTCGATTACGATGAAACGGGCAAGTGGGTATACCTTACTTTTGTAATCAACGAAGGCCCTCAATTCCATCTGCGAAATATCGTCCTGAAGGGCAATCGGTACTTCACAACCGAACAATTGCAAACAGCACTGACGTTAAAAGAAGGCGAGCCGTTTAATCTCGGCAAAATGAGCCGCGATCAGCGTTCAATTCGCGAAGATTTCTATGGACGCGAAGGTTTTATTTTCGTTGATGTTTCTGCCGAGCCTCATTTCTCCTCTGACGAAGATGCCAAGTTGGATTTGGTCTATCACATTACCGAAGGGGATCGATATCGCGCTGGCCCCATCCGAGTGCATATTGACGGAGACTCTAGCCATACCAAGCACAGCGTTGTACTAAACACGATCAGTCTGCGCGAGGGCCGCATGTTGGATTTGCGCGAAATTCAAAGCTCTGAACGTCGCCTAAAAGCTACACAGGTGTTTGAGACCAATCCAACGATAGGCGAACCACCGCGTATCGAAATCAAATCGCCTGACGAAGAGTTACTCGAATCGTCCAATCCTTAACAACTGGGCCAGCGACAGATGAGAGTATCTCAGATGGCTGATATATCGCGAATTCGAACTTTTCCTTACCCTCGAATGCGATTGCGCATGGCCAGAAAATACGACTGTATGAGAAATGGTGTTCGTTCTCAGTCAAACCGCAACTTTCATACGGTAACGATAGTTGCCGTGTGTGGGTGGCTGGCAATAACCAGTGGATGCCAACTCGCTCAGCCCGCGACATTAACGCGTTCTCTCACCTCGCCCCAGACCCCGACTGCGAACGTTCGCGCGAACCAAACTGTACCGGGCGCAAGAGCGACAATTCGAGGCCAATCGCCAACAACTTACTCAGGCCAAGCGTTCGGAGTTGGCGACAGTGGCAGTGTTCCAATGCAACCTACCGTTGTTCAAGCTCCAAACTATGCGACTCCGAATTTCTACGCTCCACAAAACACACCAGCCCCGTTGGCTCCCAATCCCTACGCCGATCAATTGCCCGGCGGCTCATTCATGCCTGGGCCTGTCGCGCCAAATGGAGGCGTTCCTGCACCAGTAGGACCGTTTGGTGCCAATCCGTATCCGATACCAAACGCAGCGCTCAATGGAACAAACGGCCAAGGAAACTTCGACGGTGTGATAGCTCCAGGTGCGACTGGTGGCGTTACGGGTCTGGGATCGACCGAGTCGACGTTGGCACCCGGCGTTTATCCACCAGAAATTGACCCTTCACTGGGCATTTCCGCGCCAGGCGCCGGTCGATACGAACCAGTGATCCGCGATGCACCAATCGATATTTATGCAGCGGAAGCACGCACTGGCCGAATCATCTTGGGTGGCTCGGTCAATAGCGATCTGGGACTGAGTGGGCAGTTAATCGTGGAAGAACGCAATTTTGATTTTCGAGCCTTGCCTACCAATTGGAATGATTTCTTTTCTGGACGAGCCTTTCGCGGTGGTGGTCAGAACTTTCGAGCCGAATTGATGCCTGGTACGCGCGTCCAAAGATATACAGTCAATTGGACACAACCGAATTTGTTCGAGTATATGCCGATCAGTTTATCCGTCGGAGGTTTTCTATTCACTCGCCAATATCGTGATTGGACGGAACAACGGTTGGGTGGGCGTATTGGCGTAGGGTATGCAATTACACGAGATTTGACGATTGGAAGTGAAGTTAGACTCGAAGATGTAAAGGTCTTTGATCCTCGGTTGGTAGGAATTCCAGAATTAGATCGGGTTCAAGGAAGCAACGATCTTTACTCAGCTCGCGTGCGGCTGGCACATGATACGCGTGATAATCCGTATATGGCTACGGAAGGTCATCTTTTGGAACTGATGTACGATCAGGTGTTCGGTGAATACGATTATCCCCGGGGCATGGTAAACTATAGTCGTTATTTTTTGGTGCGCGAACGAGCTGATCAAGGTGGTCGACACACTCTGGCGAGCACCTGGCGATTTGGTGTTACCGGAGAAGACACGCCGTTGTTCGAAAATTTCTTTGCCGGTGGATATAGCACGATGCGCGGTTTCAGCTTTCGTGGAGCCAGCCCCAAGACTGGTGACGTGCAGGTCGGCGGTCGGGCAATGTTTTTAGGTAGCCTAGAATATGTCTTTCCGCTCACCGCTGATGATATGCTGCGCGGGATCGCCTTCGTGGATTATGGTACGATCGAGAAGGATCTCGAGATCACAGGCGAGAACTTCCGAGTGGCACCGGGACTTGGATTGCGTATCGCTGTACCCGCACTTGGACCAGCTCCGTTGGCCTTTGATTTTGCAGTCCCAATCGCTCGCGCCGAAACGGACGACGTCCAGATCTTCAGCTTCTTTATGGGCTTTACTCGATAGAGTGGGCCGATTTCTCAGAGGAATCGGCAATGGTCAGCTTACCGATGTAGCGTGGCTGATTTTACAGTGAACTACTACTCGTTAGATTTTCTTAGGACGATTCTTGTGGTTTTAAGGCGTGGTTGCACGCGTGCAAGCTCCAGCACGCGCGGCCCGATGGGCACGCGGTTAAACGATTTCGCTGCAATAACTTAGTTTTTTCTGCAATAATCGAATGTGGCGCTGTCCAAATAGACTTGGAAAGACTAGGTCGTTTTAGCGAATTCGTTTAACCGCGTGCCCATCGGGCCGCGCGTGATGGAAGCTAGTTTTGATGTTGCGTTCACTAGTTGTTCAATTGGCAGTGGCACTTGGCGTTGCAAAGTACTTTTCTGCCACTCGCAAAATCACATGACTGTTGGTTTGACAGTGCGTCCGGCGATCAACAAAACCAGGATGCAGGCTGCTGACCCGCTCAATAGCAACCATTTGATTTCAATACCAAAGCCGGCTGGTAATGTCCCACACGTGATAGAAATAGCGGCCACGACCAGGGCGTATGGCAACTGGGTCCTTACATGTGCGATGTGGTCGCAATGACTGGCGCGTGAAGAAAGAATAGTCGTGTCAGAGATCGGCGAACAATGATCACCGAAAATTGCTCCCGCCAGTACGCTGGCAATGGAATATATCAATAGTGGATGGTCTGCGGCAGGGACAGCGCCACCACTGGCTTGAGCCAGCAAATTCGCGACCAGAGGGATGATCATCGGCATGACAATTCCAATGGTTCCCCAACTGGTGCCAGTTGCAAATGCAATTCCGCTCGAGAGGACAAAGACAATCGTGGGTATCAAACGTACGTCAACATTCATCGATTCGACTTGTAAGGCCACGAATTGCCCAGTGCGCAAAAAATCGGTACCGGTGAGCCTGCTGAGTGTCCATGCGAGCCACAAGATTGCCATCGCTGGTACGACGTGTGCAATTCCTTTCAGCAAACTGGATTCGACCTCTTCTTTCAAAAGACATCGCTGAAAAGCCACGAGCAAATAAATCAGTACCAAGCCTGCTAACGAGCCATAGACCAAAGAAAAGTAGCTATCCCCTTCACCAATAATGCGCGCCCAATCTTGCCAGGCGGCGAGATTTAGTGGCTCACCAGTTAGTTTTTGTATACCCGTGTAGAACAGCAATCCCAGCACGACGCCGACAGTAACAACGATCGGCAGAATCGCATTGATGGATCGTGGTTGGGAATTGAATAGAATGTCGTCGTGATCCATTTCACTCAGTGAGTTCACACCCGCCGGATCACCGTTAACGGCTCGACGTTCGGCAGTTAACATGGGCCCGAAATCGCGATTGAGCAGAGCGCAGGCAACAACAAATAACAGCATGAAAATAATATAAAAGCGACCAGGCATCGTCAGCAGAAAGATTCCGAATACACCTGCATCTAACTGCATTCCGGCACTAGCATAGCCTAACGCGATGGCAGAAATCTCCGTAGCGACCCAGGTACTGACCAGCGCTATTCCAGAGACGGGGGCTGCTGTACTATCGACAATAAACGCTAATTTCTCGCGGCTGATCCTCAGACGGTCCGTAACTGGGCGCATAGTCGAACCCAATAGCAAGCAGTTTGCGTAATCGTCGATGAAGATGATCAAACCTAAGAGCCACGTCAGCACTTGACCACCCCTGCGAGACCGCGCCAGAGGAGCCAACCAACGCACCACACCCAACATGCCACCGGAGGCATGAATCATGGCCACTTGCATTCCTAACAGCGAAGTGAATAAGAATACGCGCACGTGATCGGTTTCAATCAACGAACTCCATAAATGCTCTTCAAAGACAGCGGCGGCGGTGCGCTGGACACAGTAGAAAACGTAACTCTCGAAGGATGCATCTGAGCCAAACGCGGCGCGGTAGACCTCCAGGGTCGGTAACAAAATCAAAACGGCCGAAACAATGCCCGCTAATAACGAGAGAATGACCCGATGTGTGACGATTGCCAAGACGATCGTCAACAGCGGAGGAACCAGCGAAAGCCAACCTACCGGAGAAACTTCGGCCACGCATACAACCCTTTACACCAATGAACCAACCGGCGCAAATCCGCACGAGACGATCAGCAGACGAGCATCTTTCAATGATGCGAATCAATCATCAATCAATGGCAAGCTGATGGTCGCGGTACAGCCACCGCTTGGACGATTGGCAATATGGAATTCGCCGTTGTGTAGCCCAACTATCCTCGCAACTTTGGCTAATCCCAAACCTAACCCACGTCCCGCCTCGCGACCACAGTAATACGGGTTGAGGCAGTTTCTCAACGCTTCGTCAGTCAGACCTGAACCATTATCTTGAACTTCGACAGTAATGTAATTGCCACCCTCGGCGATTGCAATTCGCAGGGCACATACCACCTTTCCGGAAGTTCCCGCCGTTTGGTGAGTTCCATGGCTGGCCGTTACTGAAAAAAACGCAGCCTCAATCGCATTACGGATGACACACCACAGAGACTCCTTCAGCGCCGAGCGGTCAGCGCGAATACACGCGTCACTGGGTAAATCAGGGAAGTCTTGAGTGAGTTCGACATCCATGGTTTGCGCCCATGGTTTGGCCTGAGCAATGATCTCGTCCAAGAATTGTCTGAAACTGACGTGCTGGAATTCAAACTGTGGTGGACGCGCGACCAGCATCATGTCGGCGATCATCTCACTTGCTCGCATGGACTGGTCGACAATGGATGAGAGCATCTGTCGCCGGTGGGAAGCAGTTTCCTCAGAAGCCAAGAGATTTGCCCGAGTGGCAATGTTTGCCAGAGGGTTATTGATTTCGTGGCTCAGTCCATACGCGATGTGATACAGCATACTTTGACGCTGTTTGTCCAATGCTTGCTCAAACGCCTCTTGCAACGCATGAATCTGACACGATAATTGCAAGATCTGCCACAGACGCCATTCAAGCTGATCGCGACCAGTGCTGTTAAAGTGCAAAAGCTGAAAATGGCCGCTATGCCACTGGTCTGGCTGAACGCTCCAACTGGTATCTGCTATCAATGAGCAGACGAGTTTCTTAGAATCGTAGTTTCTGGAACCAGAAATGGACACTGGCTGGTTCAGTTGGCCAGCGAGAGAGCCGAGATCGTTCTGGCGTCCAAGCCAATCGCGAAAACTAGAATCTTCTTGTACAAGGCGAACAAGTAGCCCTACATCACATCGAAGCTGTGTAGCAATTGATGCTTGGTTGTATGTAGGGGCGGACGAAAGCAACCAATCTGCCAAATGGCAAATGGTGTCGTCCGAAAACGACACGTTCATTTGGCAAGTATTGTCATGCTGCTTAGGCTGATGTCGAAATGACTATGCCGATACGGGCTTTTCGATATCCAGCAAATCGCATACACGATCAACCAACCGATCCACCGTAAACGGTTTTTGTAGGAAATCATCCGCTCCTGCCGCTCGCAGGTCGCCGACCTTGTCTTGCTCGATCATCCCCGAAATGCAAATGATCTTTACTGAATCTAAGGTTGAATCGCTACGCACTCTCTGGCAAACTTCTTTGCCATTGATATCGGGCAACATTACGTCGAGTACGACCATATCAGGCCGAAACTCTTTGACTTGCATGCCAGCATCAAATCCGTTATTGGCCGTGCGAATATCAAATCGGCCATCGCGCTCGAATGCATCCGACATCAATTCGACTAGATCCTGATCGTCATCCACGATCAACAACTTCTTTCTTCCATTTTCCAGGGCATCGGTAGGGATCCCGTTGTCCTTCATAAAAGCAAAAAGTTGATCGCGCGGAATGCGTCTGAAACGGCTACCGGGGACTCGAAATCCCTTCAGCGAGCCATTGTCGAAACAGCGAATAATTGTCTGCTGGCTAACCTTACAGATCTTAGCCGCTTCACCAGTCGTAAAAACTGTTTTTGCAATGGACATTGCGACGTACCATCCTTCCTCTTCGATGGCCGAGCTTTGCAGGAGGTTGCTAGAATTCAGAAGAACTTCGGCAAAGTGAAGTCGCATTGCCTCCGATTCCTATCAGCCATCCATCCGCTCAATCGTGCGGTGCTTAGCTCTTGCTCCCTGTCAACAAACTCATAGACCGTGCATACTCGCACGATCTTCCTGTCTATTCATCCTCCAGCATTCACCGTCTCTGCCAAGTTTGCCGAGCTTGCCAGATAGCCGGGATTATAACGCCTGGGAAGTCTGGGTCAATATCGATTTGTTTTTCGCAACTATTTCCCTACCAGCGACTTGCGTCCAATTGTCCAAAGGCTCGAAAAAAATCTTTCCCAACTTTCTCTGCCTCCAAAATAGCTCCAGCTTTCGTATTTCCCAAGATTTTCACGAAACTCGGCGCTGTGGTCAGCCGTCAAATGGTCTGAGCCAGGTGGAAACAAATGGCCCCGCAATCGCACTGACTAATAATGTGATTGGCCTGAGTCGCCCTTGTCCAGAATTCAATCGGCGAGCGCAAGCTGCCCGGTATGCCGCTCGCCTTAGTGCATTGTTTCCATGGTCTATTGTCATGGCACATAGGTTTCGATCTTCCTGATGCTGTCGAAGGAGTGGATAGACCGAATTCGTTCCATGTTGATAGGCCCACGACGAAGGATTGCGCATTTACGATGGACTGATTTTCTTATCTTGAGCATCCCACCCAAGCTGGCATGGTTACAGATAAACAACCGCACGAAGACCGCCGACCTTTTGCTACACTGTTTTTGTTAGCCCGTTCAGGTGCAACAGATGCAGTTGGTGAGCTGTTGGAATCTTATCGCAATTATCTGCGAGTATTGGCGGCGGCTCAGCTTAGTCGCCGTTTGTCGTTAAGAGTCAGCGCTTCGGATATCGTGCAGGACACGATGCTAGCGGCTCATCGAGATTTCAACGAGTTTCGAGGTGAAAGCTCTGGCCAGTTCACCGCATGGTTGCGCACCATTTTGGCTCGCAGCCTCTTTCGGTCGGTCGAACGTCACCTCAAAGCTGAGAAACGCGATCTGAGAAAAGAGATTTCTTTAAACGCGATCAGTCACCAACTTGAGTCAAGTTCGTGTGCCATTTCGAACATTTTGCAAGCACCCAATGCCACTGCCAGCTCGATTGTCATGCGAGAAGAAGAATCCGTTAGGGTTTACGATCTGTTAGCGCAACTACCCGACGATTATCGTGAGGTAATTGAGCTGCGCAATCTCCATGCACTCCGTTTTGAAGCGATCGCTGAACAGATGGGGCGTTCGTCTACTGCGACGCGATTACTGTGGCTGCGCGCGGTCCGACGGCTACGATCGTTGTATGACCTTGGAGAAACGCGATGAGAGGGAACCTGTCCAGCCTGCGCATCTCCAGCGGCAGTGAAACGATTCTTGAACACGCCGAATTGGGTGAACACGACCAGATCCGGCTGGCAGCTATTTTGGACGAGTACTTGATTGCTAGTGAAGAAGGAAGGCCGATCTCGCGAGCGCAATGCTTGGCCGCAAATCCCGATTTAGCGGCGGTGTTGAGCGAGTACTTCGATAACTTGCAGATTCTCAATAATTTGGCTCGGCGCCATCCAACCGCCCCAATTGAATCGTCGGCAAACTACCGGCAATTATCAGATTATGAACTCGGCGATGAAATTGGTCGCGGCTCGATGGGTATCGTCTATCGCGCGGTACAAAAATCACTTGGCCGCGAAGTTGCCTTGAAGGTACTGTCATTTAGCGGCGCACTGAATGAAGATCGAGTAGCTAGATTTCACCGTGAAGCGCACATCACGGCTGCTCTTGATCATCCAGGTGTGGTGAAAGTCTTCGACGTGGGTTGCGAGGCAGGAACACACTATTACGCCATGCAGTTGATCGACGGTTTGTCGCTGGATCGGCATATTGAATGGGCGCGTCGGCAATCGATGCCAACCCAAACCGTATTGGCTATGTACAGTACTATTGATGGAATGGCTTCGCCTCTAGGCTCAGCGTCTGTTACTGCCAACGAATCCATGCAGACAGCTCAAGCTCAACTTCTGGTTGGGCCAAATCGCTTTCGTTCTGCTGTGAGGTTGATTCAGTCGGCCGCCCTGGCCATGCATGCGGCTCACTTAGCTGGAATTGTCCATCGAGATCTCAAACCTTCGAACCTGATCGTAGATCGGCAGGGTAATTTGAAGGTTACAGATTTTGGTCTGGCGAGATTAGATCAAGCCAGCAAATTGACGCACTCTGGCGACCTGATCGGTACGCTGCGGTATATGAGTCCCGAACAGGCAGCGGGGCGAGGTACTCTGATCGATCCACGCACGGACGTGTATGCATTGGGGGCCACCTTGTATGAACTGTGTACTTTGCAACCCGCGTACCCTGGTGAAGATTATCCGAGCTTGATTCAAGCCATCTGCCGGGGCGAGCCTGTGCCACCACGTAGAATTGAGCCTAGTATTCCGGCTGACCTGCAGACGATTATCCTCAAGGCTATGTGTTGCGAGCAAGCGGATCGTTATCCAACAGCATCAGCCCTGGCAGAAGATCTGGACCGTTTCCTGGCGGGTAAAACAATTCTTGCTCGCCCGCGCGGTGTCTATGAAAAGGTGCTTGCATGGGGTACTCGATATACGGCAGTATTATTTACTGCTCTATTGGTCGTTACAGCAGGCTTGATCGGCACATTGTTTCATGTGTCGGTGTTGTCGATCGAAACGAAGAGAACCGAGCAAGCCGTACGCACTGCTGATGAGATGTTTCGGCACGCTCGCGCTGCGGTCGATTCACTTGGCGCTCGGGTGGCCAGCCAACTGACGGCCATCCCCAATGCTCAAGCCATTCGTCGCGAAATCCTGAACCAGACGTTGGCTTATTATGAAGAGTTCGTCAAAAAAGCTGAGCAGGATGCCTCGCTGGCCACGGATGTCGCCGAAACTAAGTTGCAAATCGCTCGGTTGGTCAAGCTATTTGGAAATTTTGACGATTCGGTGGCTGCATATCAGGTTGCAATCCACGCACTTAGTCCAGCGAATTTGTCGCTGACCGAACATGCCGGTACGGTATGGTGCATGGCGGTCAACGAACAGGCCATGTTGTTCACCGAGCACGGCCACCACTCGCGGGCTCTCGAGTTGCTACAGCAAATTGAGCTGGCCAAAGTCTCTGATCGTGCAGCAGCCGTTACCTACAATAATCTTGGCGTGGCTCAACTGCGACTGGGCCAGACAACAGCCGCGCTTGAGTCAGTGCAGAAGGCGGTTCAGCTCATGGAATCGCGAGCCGAAATTGGTTATGCCGATGAAGATCCGTGGCAGTCTACAGATCTGGCCGATTCGATGAACAATCTGTGCGTTCTGTTGGACGCTGCTGGCCAATCATCAGCCGCATTGAGTATAGCCTCGCACATTCTTAAATTGCGCACACAGACTCCTCAAAACGTTGAATCCGATTGGCGCAGTCTGGAACGACTAGCTGCGGCACGCAGTACAGTTGCCGCATTAAATTGGAAGTCAGGTCAAGCTGCACAAGCGGTCGATGATTACCGCGAAGCAACGCGGTTGTTGGAATTAGCATCGAAAAACGCTCCCAGCCTTGTGTCGTTGCGGAGGCAGCTGGCGGTAACGTTGAATAATCTGGGGATGGCGGCCACGTCCCACGGTGATCACCCAATGGCCCAAGCCGCCCTACAACGGGCAGAGAAAATTGCTGATGCAGAGTTCCAAAGCGATACCAGCAATGCTGAGACGGCCAGCCATCTGGCAGGTATTCAGAACAACTTGGGTGTACTACTGAACAAAATGAATTTACAGCGGGAGGCTCGCCAGATGTTTACACGAGCCGTCAAACACCAGACAATAGCGGTTGAACTTGCCCCCGATTCCATTCCTTATCGCCGATCGCTCGAACAAGTTCGCTTGGCTCTATCTGCGAGGGATTCGAAATGAAACGCGTGAATCATTCACCGGCTAAATGGCATCCTACTCGACACGTTCTGAACTTTGAGGCATGTGAATCACGGTCGTTGATGGCCGCAGACTTTTCAGGCTTAGATATTTGGGAGCTGAGCGAAGATAGAATTCAACATCATCGTTTCGAAGGCCCGAGCGAAATTCGCTCAACGAACTTTGGCCCTGCTTCAATGGACTCAAGTTCATCTGGATTGCGATTTACGCTCCAGACTGAGGTCTCGCCTGAACTGACCATCCATCGGGCACGCACAGGCTCCGGTGTAAAAGAACGCATGGGGCCCATGCCGCCGGTTGTCGTGGTACACGGCCCAACTCGACCTAACCCGGTACATGCTCCCTTGGGCAAAGCCGAACAAGCAACCTTTGGGGCTGTCCCCTCGGATACGATCGCGGTAATTATCCCACAGTCATTCACGCAATCGGACTCGCAAACATCCTCCCTTCCAAGATATACATTGATCCTGCTTTCGAAGTTTCCTCAGTCGGTTGTTTTGCCGATCGGTACCGGTCGAAGTTTGTTAGTTGATAGCCAGACGCACTATCAATTTGAAGAGTCAAGCGCGACTGTCAGTGTGCAAGATGCACTGGCTCGGGACGCATCGCTGGCTAATGCGGTAGAGATGACGCGCACGATGTACCTGCCGAAGGTCCCCAGTGCAGTTCTGTCTGCTCAGGATCAGCCCGTTGGTGCCCAGGACATCATTTCTGCAGAAGGCGATAATACTCGACAGCAAATAGATAGTACCAGAGTATCTATGGATTCTCGGCCCCATAATCTCTCCAGGCACTTGGCGACCCAAGCCGACGTAACGGACGTGGCACTTACCCAAATCACGCAGCAAATCGCTATCGAATCGCCCGATGTGCTCACAGGAATGCTCGTATTATCGTTAGAAGGGCAGCCGCAAGCTGGAAATATTCGGCAGTATCCAACCGCATATAAATTCGACACGCAATTAGGGACGCCTCGCCCGCCGCTTTCTCAGGTTGACCAAGTTGCTGTAAGACGCTTAAACAGTTCGCTGCCAGTACCAGAGGGGATGATTGCCATATCTTTCGGTCCAGCAGCGGAACAACAGGGAAATGCCCTACTCAGCCAATGGATGTCGGCCAGTATTAGTCCTATGGCTGCGCTTCAGATATTTCTTCGTAGTCAAAATGTCGAAGACTCAAGCGACATGCACGTAGCACCGGTCGAAATTCAAGCAGCGACTGGAATTGCAAATCAAGAGATCGAGCCAATACATCCTTGGGCAAAGATAACTGGCTTTTTGCTGGCCGTTGTTTATGCGCTATTTGTAACCAAGCCTTCCGGCTCGCCTCAAAATGTCCACCTGCAACTTCAACGCTCAGTCCGTCCGCGTGCGAACAGATGACTCAAGTGCGCGAGACCTCCGGTGCATTGGAGTGATCTTTTCTGCCGCTCGCCTAATTGGGCAGTGCTACTTGGCTCGCCAAATAGGGTCTTAAACCCAAGCCATGTCGTCATTTAACCGCGTGGTCATCGCCTCGTGCTGATGCGCATGACCTACAAAGCCAGCGTATTTGACTGTGATGGATGGAAGTCTGAAATGGGAGCAGAGGCCAAACCGATTGCGATAAACGTTATACTTTTCGCGACGAACTCAGTTAGGCGAGCGGCATGAAAAGACATACCGGACAGCTTGCGCTGCACCACTAAAAATAATAGCAGAAGCGCACAAGCACTCCGGCGGTACAGCAAATTCTCAATCGCTGTTCGCCTTAGAACTTCGGAATTTACTTCACTTCCCAATCATCAATCTGCCGGTAAGTGGTCGGAATATAGTCTAGAAGCACACAGGAGATTCGACCGACATGAAAGCCACCATCCTAGTCCTCATGGCTGTAATAATGGTCGCGCTGGTGACATTGCAGGGGTTGGGCGCAGCCAGGACGGAAGCCAGACCCAACATCCTCGTGATTATCACCGACGACCAAGGCTATGGCGACTTCTCCATTCATGGTAATCCGCACGTCCAAACGCCACACATCGATAGACTCGCGAGAGCGAGCGTACAGTTTGACCGATTTTTCGTGAACTCGTTTTGTGCACCAACTCGGGCAGCCTTATTGACAGGGCGGTGGCCCCTACGCACCGGTTGCCATGGTGTTACCCATAACCGCGAGGCTATGCGGCCATCCGAGGTCACTATCGCTGAGGCCCTGCGTGGAGCAGGATATCGTTCGACTTGTATTGGCAAGTGGCATAATGGCGAGCAGTATCCCTACACTCCACGTGGACAGGGTTTTGACGAATCATTCGGCTTCAATAACGGCCATTGGAACACCTATTTCGACTCGGAGTTGTTACGCGGCTCAAAACTCGAAACGACGCAAGGCTACATTACCGATGTGCTTACTGATGAAGCCATCCAGTTCGTTTCCGTACACAAGAACGAGCCGTTCTTTTGTTACCTCTCATTCAATGCACCACATTCTCCCTATCAGGTACCCGACAAGTACTTTCACAGGTTCAAGGCCAAGGGCATGGACGACGTTTTGTCTGCCTACTTCGGCATGTGTGAAAACATTGATGACAATGTCGGGCGACTCCTTGCGCATTTGGATGCAGAACAACTTGCGCAGAACACCATCGTCCTATTTCTCACCGACAATGGCGGAACTGCGGGTGTGAAGATCTGGAACGCCGGAATGCGTGGTGGAAAAACCAGTGTGCATGAAGGAGGTACACGAGTGCCTCTATTCGTGCGCTGGCCAGCGGCGAATTGGACACCACACTTGGCCAACCCAATTGCCGCGCACATCGACCTTTTTCCCACGTTGCTTGACTTGTGCGGTGTCGCGCTTCCAGTTGGTGTATCAGTTGACGGTGTCTCGTTGCGACCACTTCTGGAACGTGTTGACTCCAAGGCCTGGCCAGATCGCACGCTCTTTACTCACAATCCCATCGACGAGTCGAACAAATATCCAGGAGCGGTGCGCACACAAAAATATCGGCTTGTGCGTGAAATCATGGGTCCGGCTGGTGGTTCCAAGGCAAAAGCTAACGACGCCACTGCGAGACCTTGGCAACTGTACGATATGGAAAAAGATCCCGCGCAGGAACGTGATCTCGCCGACGTGCATCCCGAAATCGTGCAAGATCTTGCTCGGCGTTACGACGCGTGGTTTACCGACATCTCACGAAACGGTTTGCAACGCTTTCCAATTCCAGTGGGATATGCTGAGCAGAATCCTGTCGAGTTGCATGCACCGCAAGCATTCTTCGATCGTCCCCTTCGTTTCGCAAACGGGCCTGGCTTCGCCAATGACTGGCTCACTGGTTGGACAGACCCTGCGGCAAAAGTGTGGTGGGAAATCGATGTTGTGCAGGCGGGCGATTACGAAGTTGAGTTGGCATTTGGTTGTCAACCCGCCGATGCCGGAGCACGCATCGGCATAACTGCTGGCACAGAATCTGTTGAGGCTTCACTCACCGCAGACGCAAAAGAAATCGCGCTGCCACACCGCGATAAAGACGGCAAAAATCGATACCGTAACCGGGCGTGGGGCATCTTGAAGGCCGGCACTGTCAAGCTGTCCAAAGGCTTGAACAAACTCACGCTCAAGCCACTTGATATGCCGGGTGTCCAGGTGATGGATCTAAAGCATGCCCAGCTTCGACTACTGTCAAAGTAAATTCGGCCAACCAAGCTCTACTGCTTCAGCGAAATTCCAACTATTGGTTCTGCTTCGTCAGGATATTGGATCAGCTAGGTTACCGGAGCTGTGGATGCTGGTCCGCGCGGCATCGATTCGATGGCCTTATCGATCAATCCATATCCGACCGCTTCTTCCGCTGACATAAACCGATCTCGGTCGGTGTCTTGCTCGATTTTGGTTAGTTCTTGTCCAGTGTGCTTCAGAAGAATCTCATTTAGTTTCTGTTTGATACGCTTGAACTCTCTGGCATGAATGGAGATTTCTTCTGCAGTTCCCTGCATACCGGCCAGCGGCTGGTGAATCATGATTCTTGCGTTGGGCAGCGCAAATCGTTTGCCTTTTGCACCGGCGGCTAAGAGTACTGCACCCATGGACGCAGCTTGGCCGATGCAATAGGTCGCAACATCACACGAAACAAACTGCATCGTATCGTAGATAGCCAAACCTGCACTGACACTTCCACCAGGCGAGTTGATGTACAGATGGATGTCGGACTTTGGATCATCCGATTGCAAAAAAAGCATTTGTGCGACCAACGCGTTGGCAACTTCATCGTCAACCTGGGTACCCAAGAAGATAATGCGGTCTTTGAGCAACCGGCTATAGATATCGTATACGCGTTCTTCTCGTCCGCTTTTCTCAATTACGTAGGGAATCATCGGCATGTTGGGCTTCCTTAGTCCTTTTCCTCGACTTCAACCTGTTGTTTGGTGAGAAGCTGATCCACCAAGCCGTAGTCCTTCGCAGCCTCAGCGGTCAAAAAGAAGTCGCGATCAGCATCTTTGGCAATCTGCTCAACGGATTTTCCGGTATGCTCAGATAGAATTTGATTAAGCATATCGCGATAACGCAAGATTTCGTTGGCCTGAATTTCGATGTCGGAGACTTGCCCAGATACGCCTCCCGCAGGCTGATGCACCATTACTCGACTGTGTGGCAGACAATAGCGTTTGCCTTTAGTTCCACCGGCAAGTAAAACAGCAGCTCCGCTAGCGGCTTGACCAACACAATACGTGGCCACTGGGCAGGAAACCATCTGCATGGTGTCGTAAATGGCCAAAGTGGCAATGACCTCGCCTCCAGGGCTGTTGATATAGAAGTGAATGTCCTTGCGTCGATTCTCGCTCTGCAAATACAACAACTTCATCACGACTTCATTAGCGTTACCGGTATGAATTTCGCCCTGCAAGAAAATAATGCGGTTTTCGAGCAAAAGATCGCCCAGCGTTAACTGACGCTGGCGCTGGTAGCTGGACGCTGCATAGGAGTTGCTCATATCCTGAGCCAAAAGAATAGACTTCAAGTTGCACTCCTTCGTACTTTATCGGATTCCTACAAGCGAATTGCCACAGATGTGGCTCCATTGCCACAACTTTGCAATATCGCTCTTAAAGCCCATTGGGCGACAGAAACTGAGCAAACTAGCTCTTTTCGGACTCGGGTAATTTTGGTGCACCTGGGTGCGCGACAGGATCGTTATCGTGTTTAGCTTCCGGTATCTCAGCCGCTTCACCTGTAATGGTGAAATCAATACTGCTCTCGGCAGGATCCTGTTTTAGGAACGTCGTATCGGGCACGTTCGTCAACTCCGCCTCTTGGGCAATTCTGGCGATGACTTCGCGCTCGACAATTTGGTTGCGCACCGCATCCATTTGCCCAGTCTTTTCCAATCGCGCTCGAATCTTCCGCGCTGGAATATCGTTTTGCTCAGCGATCAATTCCACTTCCCGGTCATAGGCTTCGGGCGATGGCTCAATCTTCAGATCTTCGGCAATTTTCTCCAAAATGAAATGCTCGCGCAGGGCAGAGACCGTGGTTTCTCGAGCATTGTTTTTGGAAACGTTTACATAGTTGCGTATTTGGTCTGCGGAAAAACCACTACGCTGAAGTTCCAGGACCATACGCTGTACTTCACGATTGGTTTGTCGCCGTACCAACGATTCCGGCATTTCCCAGTTCGCGTCACGAGTCAGAATTTCGACAATCTGCTTGCGCAACGCTTGCTGCTGA
>CAZVBC010000004.1:0-50183 GCA_964625155.1 uncultured Pirellulaceae bacterium | reverse complement strand
CCGACAGTTCAAGAATGAACTTCGACTGCGTCAGGATGACTTCGTGAGCCGTGTTTAAATCATTCGGTAGTGACTTTGCGTCTTGCTGCTTGTACTTTGGCGCCATGTGAAAATCGCGCAAACCTTTGAAAAACAAACCTGCGGAGTCGCCACTTCGGAGGTATAGACGCTGTAACGTAGATTGGCCGCAGCAGCATCGTCGGTAACGAACTTAAGTCCGCATCGCTGCATTGCGGCGACTGCTCGGGGGTCGAAAGCCGTTGCTTCGGTGCCACCTGAGAATGTCACAACGCCGACCAAGCCGTAGTGTTCGGCAGCTACCTGTGCCCAGATCTGCGAGTGATGGCTGCGCCGCGAATTGTGTGTGCAGATGAAGGTTAGCTTAGCCGGTTCGGACTTCGCTAGGCGTTCTCGATCGTAGTCGGAAACCTGCGTCAATTCCGGCTTGCGATCACTGGGTATTGCTTGAAATTCCATTGCTCTTTCTTGCAAGTATCGAAGCAGTTCTGGATAGAGCAAGTTGGCTGGTGGCGAGGGTTGCTTCAAGGTCATCGTTGGACTAACTTCTGGATGTATTAGTGCAAACTATCTGGCGAATGCGACGGTTATTCGATCAGCTATTCAATTTTGGGGCCCGCTGAAGATCCAGCAGGTTAGTTTCAATTTTTTCTGCAAGATCGTCAATTGGTAAATGGCTGAGACTGTCGACCGAGAAGGGATTCTCAAGCTCCACGCCTATCTGGTCAAGTGTGAGCAGCGGATATGAGACAAGCATAACGATGAAAGGAATACTCCAAACGTCGTCGCCCTGCTGGAGAAGTGCGATGGGAAGCAATAAAAGAAATAAGAGAATAAAACGCCGGATGGTGATCGAGTAAATTCTGGGGAGAGGGGTTGCCAGAATTCTTTCACAAACCCCAACGTGATCCATCAACATAGCCCTCTCTCGATCTAATTGAATGAAAGAAAAACCGTCCATTCCAAGTCGCAGATTCGCATCTCGAAAAAGCTCACCGATTCGCAACGCAACGTAACTAGGCAGGTGATTTGCAGTCGCCAGAAGCTCCAATTCATCGGGACCAATCAGCCGAGCCAATTCAGAAGCGGGCTGTTCGCCTCTGAGACTGCTACGAGCTACATGTGGAAACGCAGCAACCCAGTGCGTTAGGCTTTTTCGCCATTGACGATCCTGCGGCCCGAAGGCCAGGGCACTGATAACAAGATTTCGACTTTGGTTGACGATCCCACCCCAAACGGACCGAGCTTCCCACCAGCGATCGTATCCAGCGTTCAGGCGAATGACTAAGAGTATTCCCAAGACGGCTCCAGCAAAGGCAAATGGACTGATATCAAGCGTGTACGATGTGCCGTAGATAAGTTGTAAAGAGGATGCAATCACAACAATCAGGCTGGCAATTGCACCAAACGACAGGATTGAAGGTAGTACCTTAATGGTCACTGAACCTTGAATTGCTATCGCCTCCCTCCAAAATCCCTTGCGTGTCTGGTAGCTGCTCATTTGACCGGATCTCCAACGCAAATCATATAACGTGATTGGGTCGACGCCGTAGACTGGTTTCAACTGCAGACGCGTGATACTCCGCGAGTTTAATAAACTGCCCGCAGTCGATGTCGTAGGCGAACACGATGCCGGTCTCGATGATGTAGACCCATCCATGAAGATGGAGATCGCCCTTCACAAGACGCGATCCAACGACCGGCATTGTCCTAAGATTCTCAAGCTGAACCAGCACATTCTCTTCAACGGTAGCATTCAGCAGTGCGTCACCGTTTAGGTGGCTGTAGTTATCTAGGATTATACGGCGAGTCATTTCTGCGTGAGCCAGCCACGACGAGAAATCAGGTAGAGACCGCACTGTCTCCGGGTTGAGTAATCCTCGCATCGCTCCACAATGTGAGTGACCACAAACGATAATGTCTTTAACACCTAAAACGGCAACAGCAAACTCGATGGTAGCAGCTTCCCCACTCCCTTTACCTGCCCCATGCGGAGGAATGATGTTTCCAGCATTGCGAAGAATAAATAGATCACCTGGCTGGGAATTGGTTAATAATGCGGGGTCGATACGCGAGTCGGAACAGGTGATAAACAATGTATCTGGATGCTGGCCTTTCGACAGTCTCTCGAACAGTTGTTGTAGAGGTAGAAAGCCTTCCCGTTGAAATCTGTGTATGCCTTCGATTAGTTCTTGCATTCGAGAACTCCTAACTCATTGACGCAATTAATTCTGCAACTGGAATCGTCGCAAATGTCGTAGCGTAGTCGGACATGGCATAGGGGATAACCAGATGGTCGCCATGGATGATCGCTCCACATGTGTAGACGACATTGGGAACATAGCCTTCACGTTCTACTTCGTTCGGTGAGATCAACGGTTCATGCAATCTTGCCACAATCCTGGATGGATCATTAAGGTCGAGCAGCATGGCACCGATGCAGTACTTGCGCATCGGGCCGACACCATGCGTCAGCACAAGCCATCCGGCGTCTGTTTCCATAGGAGAGCCACAGTTGCCCATTTGGACGTACTCCCACGGATTGGTCGGTTTAATGATCATCTCGCAGGTGTGCCAGAAATAGAGTTGATCTGTATACATGAGAAACATGTGCTCACCGTCCTGTCGCCCTAGCATGGCGTAGTGACCGTTAATCTTTCGAGGGAACAACGCCATCCCTTTATTAGAAATTGCGGGGCCATTCAATGTATGCATTTTGAAACGCAGAAAGTCGGAAGTTTCCAAAAGCTGCGGAAGTACCATCCGCCCGTCGTAGGCACTGTAGGTCGCATAGTATCGCCCCGTGCCGTCATCATTTTTGAAATAGACGAAACGGGCATCCTCCACACCGTTGCTTTCTGTGGGACTCATAGGAAATATCAATCGTTCCGACAGCAGTTGATCCTGTGAATATTGAATTGCATAGTTAGACTTTGCTAAAGTGATAATTTGTGCGACGATGGTATTGAGCGACTCGCGGTCGGCGCGGTGTTCGCGAAGAGAAGACTTGAGACGGTTCTCAAGTACATCTAGGGTGAATGTATCGGGTAATCTCGCCAAAACTTCGTTGATGAACGGATTTCCCATGCCTAACTCGACAATCTTTCGATGGAAAAGGTCATTTTCATAACTCGCATCTGGAAGCAACTGCGGCGTGGTCACGAAATTACTGGGTTCATCTATATGGATGCTCGCGTTGCTACAGATCGAACCACTGCGAAAAACAATCGAAGAGACATGCCCTTCCCCTACCGCTCGAAGACTCATAACAAAACGGAGTTCGCCCGGTAGAAGATTGGTTTGATCCGGATGGCGAACGAGAGACGGATTGAACAGAGCTGCCGATTCTAAGGCGTACTCTTGAGTAAAGTAAGCTCCGAGAAGCAACCGTCGGTTCTCGCTTAGCGGAGTATCCGTCAACAGGTGGCGTTGCAGGGCCTGGAATCGTTGCTCAAAGAATCTTTTAGGGCTTTGGTGGCGCCCGTGAAATTCCTGTAGTACTTGAGAAAATAAGATGTCCACATCCAATTCTGAGAGCGTACAAACACGTGCGATAACACGAAGAACGCGCCCATCGCCGGGGGGGTGGAATGGTCTGAGTACGACCCGATTCTTATTTGGGGAGAGTACAATTCCCGATCGCTTGATTGGCATGAACAGCTATTCTCTAATGAGCTGAAATTGAGGACAAACAATGAATTGTGCTTCAGCGTGTTACGGCGATTTCCTGGCAGCTCGAATGGTTGCGGCGTGAGATCTCATCTCAACAAGAGACAGCAGGAAAGCGAGTGTTGATTCGGCCCCCTGATTTTCATTGACTTTTCCTTCCATCAGCCCGTCAAAACAACCTCCTGTGGATGGGTCATAGATGGGCTGGTCTATACCGTTTCGGCCGAGGAACCAATCGAAAGCCAGATGAGCTTGCTCTATCCAATAGGGATCACTTGTCGTTGAGTGAGCTACAATAGATGCTGAGACCATGCCGTGTGCTTCAATGGGCTGCTGGTCGAAGGTTGCGGAGACTCCCCCATTTTTGCTAAAGCCGTTCGAGCCGATCGGCCGAAAACGCCCTTCCGGTGACCGCTGGTGATCGCAAAGCCATCGCAGCGATTGGAGGCCGATTTCGCTAGCCTCAGCATGATCGAACCAGCGACCAAATGCGATCAAAGCCTGAGGTAACCTCGCATTGTCATAGGTAGCGCTGTCTTCGAACCAGGGCCAACTCTCCTTTGCATTTGCGACATAGAGGCCAATCAAGCGATCCGCGAGTCGCTGGCTGGCTGTGAGTACGAATCGATCGCCACTGCCACGTCTTAGATACTCAAGAATTCCGATGATTGCTAACGCCCAAGTTCGCGGTGAAGTGGCTTGCTCAGACGCTGTTAGGGAAAGAGGAAATAGTTCTCGAGCCCAGGCCACCATTCCGCTGTGGCGAGACCTGCCGATGCATGTTCCCAGCGCCCAAGCAGTTCTACCCTGAGAGTCGTCCGAGCCTTCCTCTTCAAGCCATCGCCGATCAAAGCTCATAAAATTGCGAAAGCTACCACTGCTCTTATTCAATGCGCCATTAAGGAACGCGGCATATCGAGATGAGAGGGAATGCACTCGGGTCGGATCCATGCCTTGTTCTTCAAGGAGTATGGTCAAGATCAGTGCTCTGGCATTGTCGTCGGTACAGTATCCATGTGCATGGTTGGGAATGGTGTAGATTGCGTGCTGAACGATACCTGTGGAATCGCTTAGGTGTTCTAAATGGTCCAGTTTCAATTGCGGTAATTCCAGCGGTTGCTCGTCAAGTGTCCGAACACCCCAAGTACTGCCCGATACCTGACGCTGCTCTCTAGACGTTTCGAACGAATTAAGGTACTTATGCGAAATACTTTCCCAAGTCATACTCCTCCCGAGCTCGTAGGCTTCCTTCCGCATGGCATGTCGGCGCCCATCATCACTCAATAGTCCAATGACTTCTCGGGCAATAGCGGAAGAGTCTGAGAAAGGAACCAGCACGCCGCGACCATCGGCCAGTAGTTCCACCGCATGCCAATAAGGCGTAGAAATGACAGCTTGCCCACAACCAAAGGCGTACGCCAATGTACCTGAGACCGCTTGCTGTTCGTTCAAGTAGGGAGTGATGTACAGATCAGCAGCACCAATGAACTCGGTGAGCTCTTCCAAGGAAACAAACCGATTGTAGAAGCTGACGTGTCTCGTGATTCCTAGCTCGATGGCAAGCCTCTCCAAGCTAATTCGGTAACGCTCGCCTTGTTCGCGAAGGAGTGTGGGATGAGTGGCCCCTAACACGAGATAGATGAAGTCAGGAAACTGTCTAACAATTTCTGGAATGGCTTGCAACGCAAATTCAATTCCTTTCCCAGGTGACAGCAATCCAAAAGTGAGAGCCACTGGTCTGTCCAGGATTTTGAACTGCTCCTTCAATACACTTTGCGCGGTATCGGGTGGGTGAGGGATTCCATGAGCGATCAAGTCAATCTGTTCGGTATTCACTGCGTAGCTGTCGATCAGTGTCTGTCGGCTACGATCCGTCATTACGATGAGCCGCGTCGAAAGACCAATCAGCTCAGTCATCACTGCTCGCTGCGATTGACTGGGCTCTGAGAGGACTGTATGGAGCGTCGTAACGATTGGCATCCTCAGTTCATTTAGAAAGGCTAAGATATGGTTACCGCTCGGGCCTCCGTAAATGCCGAATTCATGTTGCAGGGAAACTACGTCGACGTTGTTGAAATTCAAATAGTCAGCAGCAGCTCGATATTCGTCGAGTTCTTGTTCCACGATTTGGAGTTGCACCTCTGGTGGGTATTCGTACCCACCCACAACGTTGTTCATCGCGACAACCAGACACTCGGCGTTGTTTGAATTCTTTACTGACTGTCGCAAATCGTGGGTAAATGTTGCAATTCCACATCTTCTTGGCGGATAGCTTCCAACGAATGCAATTCGTTTCAGGCTTGGGAGGTTCATAATCGAAACTTACTTTGTGGTGAAAGCGAATCCAAAACAGATCGCCAGGAAAGTTATGCCATAGCGATAAGCGTGTCACCGGTCATTGACCAGTAGGGTAGCGCTGTCCAACAAATACGCTCTTCAACAGGCTGTTTCGCAACTCTCACAAGTATTAACATCGTGACTTTTCAGATGGTAACGGCAGGATTAAACACACCAATTCACTTTCCAGTCCGATTGTGATGACTTGATATTCGATGGCTGTAGTAAGAGTGAATCAGATAGCCTTGGAATCATGAGCAAACCTCAAATAACTCAGCCATTTCGACTGGCTGAATGGAGCTGCCTGACACGGCGCACAGTTCACGAACTTCCTGAGGGCTTTGGCAGCACAATACTCGGGCCGCCAATTCGGATGCGGTTTTCGTATCGATTCCAGCAATCGCTGATCGGATGGACTTTACTTTCGCCGGACTGACGCTCAATTCCCTTATCCCTAGACCGATGAGTAGCTGCGGGAATTCGGGCTCTCCAACTTCCTCGCCGCAAACACAAAGCGGGCAATCTTGCTGTTGGGCAGATCTGGCAACGTGCGCAATCGCTCGAAGTACGGCGGGGTGCATCGCGGTTATTTGTTCGTTTGTGCCCGAAAACTCTCGATTCGCGGCAAGCATGTAATGGCTCAGATCATTGGTGCCAATCGTTATGAAGTCTACCAGTTCGAGTATCTCATCCAAACAGAACAACGCTGCCGGTGTTTCAATCATGGCCCCCAAACGAGGACGTATCATTCCATCGGACAGTTTTAACACTTCTTCCATGATGGATAACACTTGTGAGAGATCCGATCCACCGACCACCATTGGCAACAAAATACTCACGTCCGCTTGTTGCGCGACATGAACAATCGCTTCGATTTGGTCACGCAAAAGCGCGTCTTCTGCCAGGGAAAATGCCAAACCTCGGACACTCAAAGACAGGGGGGCGTTTTCAGGGTCTAAGGCGAGGAAGGGCGGATGCTTTTCACCACCAAAATCGAAAGTGCGAATGACAAGCGGAAGTCCCTCTAGACTTTCTGCTATTTGCGAGTAAATCAACCGTTGTGTATTAGTGTCCGGCCGAAGTTGCGACTTTAGAAAAAGGAACTCGGTGCGAAACAGTCCGACACCGTCAAGTCCAGCCCTTCGTACCTGCTCGGCCTCCAACTGCAAACCAGCATTTCCTCGTAAGGTAATCGCAACGCCATCGGCGGTCATGCAAGGCAAGACCCCTAGTAAATCATCCGCAGCATCCTTTTCGGAAACCGCTTCGGCTAACCGCATTTTGAATTCCGTCAAAACTTGCTTTGTCGGCCTAACCACGATACTTCCAGCTTCGCCGTCAATGAGCACGGTCTCCCCGCTACCAATCTTCTCTATTACGTTAATGATGCCAGTGATTGTGGGAATCCCAAGTGCACGAGCAATGATCGCGGTGTGCCCAAGTTTACTCCCTAGCTCAGTCACAATCCCCGCGACGCCTGTATCGGCTAGGGCTATCGCATCCGTGGGCACTAATTCACGTGCTATGATCACTGCACCTGCTGGATACTCGAGCGGATCCGTGCATTCGATATGATGTAGTTGTCGTTTCAGTCGCTGGCCAATGTCTCGAATATCTACGGTACGCTCGCGAAAGTAGGCGTTGTCGAGTAAAGAAAGACGACTAATCCACTGGTCAAGCACGATGTCTAGTGCTCTTTCTACACTGAGTAGCTCGTTTGTGATTAACGTCTTGACAGATTGCGAGATTTCACTAGCCAAGGATGCATGCACGTTAAGAATGTCGACGGTAGCCTTCAGCGATGTCGACTGTCCAATAGTCGAGCCTAAAGCACTCAGTTCCTTGTTCGAAGTGTCCATAGCTTCGTCCATTCGCTCACATTCTGCTCCGACGTGAGCTTGTAAGATCGAATCGCTTGCACGCCATTCCTTGAAGGTGACTTTCGATTGTATTTCGAATTCCAGAACGACAGCGATTCCTGTTGACAACCCACCCGATAACGACTGGCCCTGAAAGAATTCCATGTCGATTAACCATTCTGTTTGGGAGAGAGATTCTGTAACAAACCTTGAAGGCAGGAAACTGAGATCGAGTCCTCATGTCGATATCGCGGGGGTTTGGACGAAGTATCCAATCCGTACAGAGCAACGCTTGTCAGTTTTCCGCCCAAGGTTGGGGCTACTTGATTTACACACTTGATCTGACGAAATGCATTGCTTGAAACAAGCCAAACAACATCACCAGGCATTCGTTTCTGTGAGGAAGGACAGGGTTGTAAGTATCCATCAAAAGGACCGCCAATAAATTCAACCGTTGATTGATTACAATTCTGTGACGCTCGCATGACTAGCCTCCTCAACGTGCGAAATTGCTTCAACACGGTACGAGGTACCTGCGATATCGATCATTAATCGGTGCGTTACTGGAACTGTATGAACCTTCTTCCGGAGCGAGTCTAAGACGGCGTGAAACGTTGCAGCCTGTAAAGGTGTCTGATGAAAGCTGTCCGCATCCAGTACGACCAGTTGGAGCGAATTACTGTCAAGCCTTCTCTCCAAGTATCCGCTAACCAGAGGGTAAGGCATCAGCGATAATTCGCTGCTCGAGATAAACGCGTCGTATTCATGCTTGTCTGAAAAGCCGTAGAGTACGGTTGATCCAATCTCAAACGACGTCTGAAAAACAAGCGGAGACGCAAAGTTTGAACCGTCCCTCAAGATATACTGCGGTATCTTGGCTGAACCAATCACCATGACCGCCTCCTTGGCGAATCTCGGACCTGCCGTAGTCGTCTCGCGATGAGTGTCAACGGGAGAGAAAACGACGAGATGTGAATAGCGACGATCATCAAAGCGAGTCGTCAAGAATCGCATAGCAGCGAGGGCGTACCACAGCTCACCGGCCACCCTAACAGAATCCTGGAATACCACAAGCAGCAAATAACCGATTCTTCGAAAATAGGCAAATTCGTGCTGCTGGACACTGAGGAATTACCTCTCTGCAAGGGGCCCTTGCTTCCGTTAATTCGTTTGCTATTCCAACGCAAGGACGTATGATTCCATGGCCATGCGATTTGGTGATTACTCAAAATCGAGAGTTGTTGGTTATGGAATGGACGCAGAAAGCTATCGATGTCCTTGTCGTGTTAGTACCGCTCGCGCTGCTTGGCGCACTGACAATTCTTCCAATCCTCTTTGGCCGTATTTGGTTGCAAGCCTATTCTTGTGGCGCCGACGTGAGTCTAATGAGTTTGATCTTTATGAGCCTCCTACGGATAGATCGCCGAATGATCGTCGAGGGGAAGATAATGGGTCAACAAGCAGGTATTTCAATTGATCGTAAAGCAGGCATGACTACGGCACTGTTGATGGCGCATCATCTCGCAGGTGGAAGCGTGACAGATGTTGTACGCGCGATTATCGTAGCCAAGCAAGCCGGAATGCCCCTGGATTTCGATCGTGCTGCAGCCATTGATCTGTCAGGCCGTGATATTCTCCACGCCGTAATGGCTAGTGTGACCCCTATGGTAATTTCTTGCCCGCAGCAGGACGGCGCGGGTAAGATAACAATAAGTGCCGTTGCCTTCAATGGAGTAGAACTTCTGATTAACACCAAAGTAACTGTGCGCACAAATATCGATCAGCTAGTGGGTGGCGCATTTGACGACACGATTATTGCAAGAGTTGGGCAAGCGATCATAGCCACCGTGGGTTCCGCCGCAAATCATCTGGACGTGCTCGCAGATCCTTCAAAAATTTCGGAGAGAGCATTGAAAGACCAATTGGATGCCAACACCGCATTTTCCATTGTTTCTATCGACATATCCAACATTGAACTGGGTGAGAATATCGGAGCCCGCTTGCGGCTGGAGCAAGCGGGCTCGGATATGCTAGCTGCACTGGCCAATGCAGAGGCTCGCCGTGCAAGTGCGGTTGCAACTTTGCAGGAGATGAATTCTCAAGTTCGCTGTGCTCAAGCGAAGCTGATCCTTTCCGAAGCACTCGTTCCGTCGGCCTTGGCGGCGGCGTTTCGATGTGGACAGATTGTTTCAGTGACGACGTAACCATTTGGGCGAAGGTGCTGGTAATTCTATTGAGCTTAGGTTCATAGTCATAAATATCTATATTGAGTTTGAAATCGCTTTGACCTTTCCCGAGCCAACTCCTGCATTGGTACTGATGCAATTGCATGAGTCGAGGGATGCGACGGTTTTGGTTCCAGAGCGGCTTCATATTGAGCCGTTTACTCCGATTTATTTCTTCTCCGATCATTTTGGCAATCGTTGTGGGCGAAGTCGTGTTGGACCCGGTAGAACGACGTTTCGCAATAGAGCTGTCGTTCGAGATTGCGGTCTACCAGACATTCAGGAACCGCATGCGCAGCAATCAACGATTCAAGACCTACCGGATTCAGTGCTTCTTTACCTTTTGTCGAGTCGATACTGCGAAGTGGACAGCGAGCTGAAAGAGATTGCTTGGCAGCTTTTTCGCGGGACCCAACCTGGATGGCCGAGAGTGCAAGCAGTCTGCGAATTCGTGCATCGTCATATTCACTTTGACTATATGCAGGCACGCGCCACACGCACCGCAGTTGAGGCATTTCGGGAGCGTGTAGGAGTATGCCGTGACTTTACTCATCTGGCGATTACTTTTTGCAGATGTCTCAATATTCCCGCTCGCTACTGCACTGGATACCTTGGGGATATCGGAATACCGGAACAAGTCGCGCCCATGGACTTCAGTGCCTGGATGGAGGTGTACATAGGCAGACAATGGTATACGTTTGACGCGCGTAACCTTACCCCCAGAATCGGCCGAGTCCTCATGGCACGTGGGCGCGATGCGACAGATGTAGCGTTGATCACGTGTTTTGGGGAAAGTCGATTGGAAATATTTAGCGTCCGGACTGACGAAATCTCTGAGTCCGATCTACAGGGATTTAGCAATTCTTCGTGAGTTTCTGCTCCATGGATTTGATTGCAATGAGAAAGATTCAGAATGAGTTAGACGGCTAAGGGCTTGAAGGCCGATTGGCGGTTCGATCTGCCATGGAATGATCGCAACGCGGCTGGCTTGGACTTCTTTGACTTAGTAGGCTGCGATATTCACCGATGAGAATTGCACCCGAGATGCAACCGACATAAGCTTGGACACTTTGTTGGACTGCACTCGGAAGATCTTGCTTGAGCGCAATGTCGCTCAGCGCCACACGACCGCCTGGCTTCAGCACTCGCAGAATCTCGCGAAACACAGCTAACTTATCGGGCACCAGATTGATCACGCAGTTGCTGATCACACAGTCGACAGAGTTGTCGGGAAGTGGCAAGCGGTCGATAGTTGCTTGATGGAACTCGACGTTTGACAGTCCCAGGTTTTGTTGGCCAGCCCTAGCTCGCTCGAGCATTTCTGTCGTCATGTCGATGCCGATAACGCGACCCGACACGCCAACATTGCGAGCGGCGAGAAACACATCCATGCCGGCGCCGCATCCAAGGTCCACGACGACTTCGCCATCGCGAATACCGGCCAGCGCCAAGGGATTGCCACAAGACAAGCCCATGTTGGCTTCGGCTGGCAACAGATTGAGCTGTTCCTCTGAATAACCAAACGCCGAGGCGATGGACCTGACAGCCGTCGACTCGTTCGATAGTGAGCCTTTTGCCACGCTCGCGTATTGGTCCCGCACTTCATTGATCATCATTCGCGCGCTCATAGGGGCTCCTTTGTAATTTATCGCGTATGGGCGAATAACGATTGACCTGGATAAAAAATTTTTGTTGGAAACTAAACCGGACCGATGAATTCCTTAGAAGTCCGCGATCAGTTTCTTCAATTTGGCCAACGCATTTTTGTTGATACAGTAACAAACCCTAGGTCCGTCGATCTCGCCCTGTACCAAGCCGGTTTCCTTCAAGATCTTTAAGTGTTGCGATACGGTCGATTGGGCAAGCGGCATTTCCTCGACGATCTCACCACACATACACGAGGTTCGATTTAGCAATAATCGGACGATTCGCACGCGCGCGGGATGGGCCAATGCCCACGTCAGTTTGGCCATGTCTTCAGCCCATGAGAGATCTGACAATGACAGTTTCTCACTGGTGTTGCAGCATTTCTGGGCTTCCGCCTTGATTCGGACCATCGATCGAGAGCCTTTCACTTGACTTGCTTATCGCAACTAAATAGCGTATCGTCGATTAGCGATATGTTTCTGGGCGTGTTTCGTCAATACCGGCTCCTCGAAATGCTGCAAACACTTACAAAAATCGGGCTTGCTTCTGGATGCCTCGGGATTGTTGGAGGGGCATTCTATCAATGTTTCAGAGCTTTTGAAACACTGCCAATGTGAACGGTGAACCGCTGTATTTTGCCTGTTGAGGTGAAATGGCCCGACGGATCGAAGAGTGTGGTTCATCGCGAGGAGATTCCCGTCGGGTTGCGAGCTATGTGTCGCGACTAGAGTCTGCCAAAGAGCTGTGCCAGATTTTGGAGTATCAGTCGCTAAGGTTCTGTCGTGATCACGGTTGGCTGTGGGCTGGCGGGCTTTGACAATAAATAGGCGATGATGCCACCGGCAATGGCTCCACACAAATGTCCATCCCAGGAAACTTGGCTGTCGAGACTCGGCAGTACGCCCCATAATAACGTGGTGCCGTAAACGCATCCTACTAATAGGCTGATCAGGATGGAGAGAATTCGTCGTTCGAAAAATCCGTGTAGGATTAAAAACGCTACCAACCCGTAAACCAGGCCGCTGGCTCCAATGTGTACGTCACTGCGCCCAAACAACCACAGCAATCCGCCTCCATACAGAATGATGCTCGCCACAACTATGAAAGGATTAGATCGCGAACCTGACAGTATGCTCAACAAAACGACCAATGGTACTGAGTTGCTCAGCAAGTGACCTATACTGCCATGCAAGAAAGGCATGGTAGGAATCCCCAGAAGGCCAATCGTAGTTCGCGGCCGCAGGCCCCATTGAGTCCAAGTGCCGGGCAAAACTAGATCAGCAAGAAACACAAGCCATAGGAAGCCCACAAAAAAGCCAACCGATTTTATTCGCTGGCGTAGTTCTGTTGCCACAAGGTTCTTCTGAGGCACAAATCGCCTGCCTTTGGTGTTGCTGGACCTAATTGGTAACTAGAAGAAATCCTCTAGAAAACAGGACTGTCGGAAATTCTAATTGTAGCGAGCGTGGCGATCGCTGGCCATAATTATCGCTGGCCGGTATTTTAGTGCGAGCGTGCGAACGTTCGTCTTAGATATTCGTTCTCGCAACCAGGTTGCGCATCGCCTTTAACTCGCATCGCCTTTATTCATTGAGGCCTACATGTCCAGCAGCTCCGTAGCGACCACTGCCCCTAAAATGTCTGACGATGACGTACAAGCCATCGATCGATTGCGCGAAGCCTATCGCCGACTGACCGATGAACTGGGGCGAGTGATTGTGGGCCAGCGCGAAACGATCGAGCAGTTGGCGATCTGTTTATTTGCTCGACGCCATGCGCTGTTGATGGGAGTGCCGGGTTTAGCCAAGACATTATTGGTCAGCAAGTTGGCTGAGACGATGTCGCTGAAGTTCAGCCGTATTCAGTTTACGCCGGACTTAATGCCCATGGATATAACAGGGACGGATATTTTGCAAGATTCAGCTAGCGGTCGCCGCGAGTTCGAATTTGTGCATGGGCCGGTATTTGCCAATATCGTATTAGCGGACGAGATAAATCGCGCCCCACCAAAAACGCAAGCTGCGATGTTGGAGGCCATGCAGGAGCATCGAGTTACTGTTTTGGGCAAGATCTTTCATTTAGATCCGCCGTTTATGGTTTTAGCGACGCAGAATCCGGTTGAACAAGAGGGGACTTATCCACTGCCGGAGGCACAGCTTGATCGATTTATGTCGCTCATCGAGCTGGATTATCCGAGCGAAGAAGAAGAGATTCAGATTGCGCGAACGACAACGGGCGATGACTTGCCCGAGTTGGCTCACCTAATGACGGCAGAGCAAATAATTCAGCACCAGAATCTAGTGCGGCGCGTCCCGGTGCCGGACCATATATACACTTTCTGTGCGCGCCTGGTGCGCAAGACGCGGCCTGGTGGCAAGACTGCTCCTGAGTGGCTCAAGCCACTGGTTGCTTGGGGGGCAGGACCTCGTGCGGTACAGAATTTGATTTTAGGAGCCAAGTCGCGGGCTGCGTTGTATGGCAGTTATATGGTACGTTTGGAAGACGTCCAGCAAGTTGCACCGGCGGTGTTAACTCACCGAATTATCACTACCTTTGCCGCTCAAGCCGAACGGGTGACTGCGAAAGCGATTGTCAAACGTTTGGTCGACGAGACGACGGAGACGTTGTAGTCGATGGCTGCTGTAGAGCGTCAACGAGCATTTTTGGATCCGCGTGTGCTCGCGCGGTTATCAGCCATTCCGTTGGCATCGCGCCGGCCGATGCTGGGCTTAGTTTCCGGTAGGCACATGAGTCCCCATCGGGGTGCCAGTGTCGAGTTTGCGGAGTATCGCAAATACGTTCCTGGAGACGATTTGCGGCGATTGGATTGGCGTGCTTATGGGCGATCGGATCGTTTTTACGTTAAGGAATTCGAGGCCGATACCAATTTGCGGTTATTGTCGGTTGTCGATACCAGCGGTTCGATGAAGTTCGGTTCGGTTGGCCTGACCAAGTTCCAATATGCTCAACGTCTATCAGCTTCGCTGGCCTATTTGGCTGTACAGCAAGGAGACGCGGTCGGTTTGGCGTGTGTTGCAGATGGCATCGTGAATAACATTCCCACGCGACGCAATCCCGCTCATCTAACCGCGTTGTTTGATGTCTTAGAACGAGCTACGCCTCGCGGCCCGACGCAACTTGTGGCCGTATTGCACGAGTTGGCCGAGACGGTGCGGCAGCGAGCTTTGATCATCATTTTTTCGGATCTGTTTGTCGAAGCTGCTGAATTGCGCTCGTGCTTTGAGCACTTGAGGTTTCGCAAGCACGATGTGGCAGTGTTTCATTTACTGGACCCCGAAGAGTTGGCCTTCGATTTTCAGCGCCCGACCCGATTTGTTGACATGGAAGGTGGCACTTCGATATTTGTCGAACCCAGTGAGATTGCTCAACGATATCATCGCGCATTGGAGAATTACTTAGCTGACTTGAATCGCATCGTGCTCGAGACGGCGGTTGATTATCGCCGTGTTTCGCTGGCCGAATCCTACGAGAAGGTGCTGACAGATTTCTTAGTCAATCGCGCCATGACTCGGAGTCGACGATGAGTTTTTTGCAGTCGTGGTTGTTGTTCGGCCTCCCGTTGGCCCTGTTACCGATCATCATTCATTTGATCAATCAATGGCGTTTCCAGACCAAGCAGTGGGGCGCCATGATGTTCTTGCTGGCGGCCAATCGAATGGATCGTGGTTATGCCAAAATACGACAATGGTTGATTCTGGCGATGCGAGTTCTGGCGGTTGCTGGCTTGGTCTTGGCAATCAGCCGACCACTGGCCAGCGGGCTGCTCGGATGGTCATCGGGTGGTAAAGCCGATACAACCGTCCTGCTGATCGATCGCAGTCCCAGTATGCAAGAGCGGGCTGCTGGGAATGAGACCAAATTAGCCACGGGTTTGCGGCAGCTTGCCAACGCACTTGGAACACTTGGGTCGGATCGGTGGTTGTTAGTCGAAAGTGGGCAAGCGAAGCCTCGAGAATTTGAAACTCTCGATGCCCTGGTTGATTCGCCTGGGACCGGCGCCGCTTCGTCGACCGCTGACCTACCAAAGATGCTGCAAGCCACTGCAGAATATCTGCAAACCAATCGGCCTGGGCCAACTGAAGTGTGGATCTGTTCGGATTTGCGAACTGCGGACTGGAAAGCTGATGCTGGCGGATGGTCGGCAATTCGTGAAGCATTTCAGCAGTTCCCGCAATCGGTACGCTTTTCACTCTTGGCATATACAACTGAGAATTCATCGAACATTTCGATTCGAGTCAGCGATATTCGCAAGCTCAAAACTCCAGAGGGAAACTCAGTACAGTTGTCGATTCAATTGAGTGGCGACGTGGCCAATGACAGTAGGTTGACTATACCCATTCAAATCGAAATTGATGGTGCACGCTCTGAGGTGGCCATTGAAATGGTTGGTCGGCAATTCGATCTCCGCAATCATATCTTGCCGATCGGAACATCCGCTGAACGTGGATGGGGACGCGTGTCGATCCCGGCTGATGCCAACAATGCAGATAACGAGTTCTATTTCATCTATGCCGATGCTCCTCCCCGTCGGACTGTCTTGGTTACCGATTCTCCCGAAGCGACGCGAGCGTTACAAATTGCGGCAGGCATTGCGCCAGATGCGAATACGACCGCCACCGTTGACTTGTACGCGCCCGAACAAATTGATTCGCTTGTCCTCGACGATGCGGCCCTGTTGCTGTGGCATGCTCCATTGCCAGATCCTCAATACGCTGGCGCAATTCAAGAATTTGCCAAGCGAGGTGGGCAGGTAATTTTCTTTCCCCCAGATGCTTTATCAGCGGGATTGGTAAATCGTCTGGAGCGAGAATTCTTAGGTGTGCGCTGGACGAAGTGGCAGGCTCACGACGAACAGGTGCGCGTGGAGAGTTGGCGCAGCGACCAGGATTTGTTGGCCGCGACGCGCAGCGGTGCAGCGTTGCCAGTTGGCCAGCTTGCCGTTGGAGGATATGCCAAGCTGGAAGGTGAAGTTTCCAAGCTCGCTACGCTGACTGGCGGCGATGTATTGATTGGTCGCGTCCCCACAGAAAAAGGAGGGATCTATTTTTGTTCCGCCTCACCGGCTGGTACTAAATCGACACTGGCGACCAACGGCATCGTTCTCTTTGCAGCCATTCAGCGTGCTGTGGAGCGAGGTTCCTCGGCCTTAGGTAATGCCATTTGGCGAGCGGCGGGCGAAATCGAAGACTCCACCGAATCTTGGCGACGCATTGCAGGCAGTGAAGACTCAGTGTCCACAGAATTTGCATTCCAAGCGGGAGTTTATGAAGCCGACGAGCGGTTGTGGGCGGTGAACCGGCCTTTGATTGAAGACGAACTTGGAACGGTCGGTTCGGTCGAGCTGGAAAGGTTATTCGATGGTCTCGATTTCACGCGAGTCGATGATGAAGCTGGAAATCTAACGTCGATCGTGCGCGAAGTTTGGCGAGCGTTTCTGATTGCGATGATTCTCGCAATGCTTATCGAAGCCATGCTGTGCCTGCCCCGCCGCAACACCATGCCCGCACCTACCAGGTAAGCTAAAATTCGGATGCTACCTGGATGTTTAGTTTACTGACGATAACAGGTTCGTGAGGAACAGCCGATGGATGATCATTGGTATACCATTTCTAATATTGCCGATATACCTTCGCCTTCGATATTGGTTTATCCAGACCGGATTGAAGAGAACTTGCGGCGAATGGTTCAATTGGCAGGCGGTCCCGAGCGACTGCGTCCTCATGTGAAGACTCACAAGTTGCCGCAAGTCATCGCGTTGAAATTGCGAGCAGGGATCACAAAGTTCAAAGTCTCGACGATTGCCGAAGCTGAGATGACTGCGGCTAGTCATGGGCCGGATATATTGTTGGCATACCAACCCGTCGGTCCAAACGTGCGCCGTCTAGCCAAACTGATTCAGACCTTTCCTGCAAGCCGATTTTCGGCGATAGTCGATAACCCAATGTCTGTGCGAGAATTGGCTGCTCAAGCCCGTGAATCGCAAGTCACTTTCCGGTTATTGATTGACCTAGACGTAGGGTTTCATCGGACAGGTATGGCTCCGGATGCGGAGGCCTACGAGCTGTATCAATTGATTGCCAACACGCCTGGCTTGGAGGCGATGGGCTTGCACGCTTACGATGGCCATTTGCATCATCAGGACCACGCCCAATTAGAAAATGAAGTCGTTTCGGCCTTTGAGCCTGTTTGGGCATTGCGACAAAAGATCATTTCGGCTGGATATCCAGTTCCAAAAGTCGTCGCCAGCGGGACACCTACGTTTCCGATCTTGGCGCGCCACGCCGACGTCGAGGTAGGCTGTGGGACGACTGTATTGTGGGACTTCGGACAAGCCAGAATTTGCCCTGATTTGCAATTCGTTCATGCGGCAGTTCTGGTCACTCGAGTCATTAGTCGTCCATCCAGCAACCGATTGTGTTTAGATCTGGGGCACAAATCTGTCGCGGCGGAAATGCAACCGCCAAGAGTCAGTTTGATAGGTTTGGAAGAGGCTGAGCCAGTTGTTCATAGCGAAGAACATTTGGTTGTGAGTACGCCACGAGCTGCAGAATTTGCACCAGGTCATGTGTTCTACGCGATCCCACGACACATCTGTCCGACAATCGCCTTGCATCAAGAAGTTTGGGCTGTGCAGGATAAGTTTGCCAAGGAGTCGTGGCCCATCGTGGCTCGCGCACGACGAATCACAATCTGAAGGCGGAGGCCGGTGCTGTAGATTGTGTATTGCAAGTTATGCACCAGCTTCGGCGTGCATTTGCCTGACAGAAAGGAAACAGCAGGATGGGAGGCAGCCATTAATTCTGACGTGCGCATGCGCGGGTTTGAGAATCGAGCGACGGTTGAATTTGCGATCGCCTGGATTGACTCAAGGCTTGCGACCCTGTTGCCGCGAAAAAGTGAGGTGGTGCCATTGTTACTGGCCACGGATCGCATCTTGGCCGAGGACATTGTCAGTCCGATCAACGTACCAGGATTCCGCCGGTCGATGATGGATGGTTATGCACTGAGAGCAGAGGCAACAAGTGGTGCGAGTTCTTATAATCCGTTGACGTTGCAGATCATCGGCGATTCCTTTCCCGGTCACCCGTTTGTTGGTCAAGTGGGGGCGGGGCAGGCGGTGCGCATCATGACTGGAGCTCCAATTCCCGACGGCGCTGACGCGGTCTTGCCATGTGAGCAATGCGAAGCAGAGTCTAATCGATTGACGGTGCATGGCGAAGTTTCTCCTGGCAAACACGTTGGGGCCGTTGGTGAAGATGTGCGCCAGGGGACAACGATACTTTCAGCCGGTCGTAAACTCCGCCCTCAAGATTTAGGTGTCCTGTCATCGATTGGTCGCGCGACTGTTCCGGTCATTTGCCGACCAAAAGTGGAGATTGTGATTACTGGCAACGAATTATTGGAGAGCGGTTCACTACCCTTCGGTCATAAGATTGCGGATGCAAATGGCCCCATGTTGGCAGCACTGGTCGCGCGGGATGGTGGGCATTTTCAGTATTCTGGCATCATCGGCGATGATCGTGAAGCGATTTTCAAAGCGATGCAGCAAAATGCGGATGTCATATTAGTATCTGGAGGATCGAGCGTAGGGCAGGAAGATCATGCCCCTAGTTTATTGGCATCGCATGGGACACTCGCGGTGCATGGAGTCGCGATGCGACCCAGTAGCCCCGCAGGAATGGGTTGGTTAGGTAATCGCCTCGTGTTTCTATTACCTGGCAATCCAGTTTCTTGCTTATGTGCTTACGACTTTTTTGCAGGCCGCGCCATTCGAGTTCTAGGAGGCAGACCTCAGGAATGGCCTTACCGTTCTTTGAAAGTGACGCTCTCGCGCAAGTTAGTGTCGACTGTGGGACGTGTCGATTACGCTCGTGTTAAGCTCAACGGCGAGACCGCTGAGCCGATTTCGATCAGCGGCGCCTCGATTTTGACCAGCACCACAGTGGCCGACGGCTTTGTGATCGTTCCGTCGGATAGCGAGGGTTACCCAGCCTATTCCGTAGTCGATGTGTGGCTCTATTGAAGAATGCTCCCGTGATTTTGGTAATAAACCAAGTCTCACATGCTTCACCGCGATCTTGGACGGCGAAAAAGCTGCGCTCGAACTCACGCCAAACTTTTAACATGAAAACGCTTGCGTTTTAGCTTAAATCAAACTCTTTATTCAGTTGACAGAAAGACCCGGCCCCGGTCAGTGCCTCCAAGTTCAGAACAGACTGAATTTCTGCGGCGCTCTCGTTTTGACTTGCATATCCAGCTTTTGCGGTATGGAATTAAACTTGTTATACTTCGACTGATTACTGAATCAATTCTGAGGTATAAAGTGCTGCGGGTGATGCCCTGCTTTGAAAAAGCGGAGTTCGAAGATGAAGCTCAACTACCAATTTCTTTCCATCGTGCTATTGGGACTCTCGTGTACAGCGAGCGGACAACAGCCGGTAGGCACAAAGACCGTCAATTTTGGCGCTTTGAATTTGACGATCCCCAGCGAAATGCAGATTGAAAAAGTAGCTACGGATCCACTGGTTAAATGGCCGATTGTGGCTGATTGGGATGCTCAGGGGAGGTTGGTGGTCGCCGAATCGGGAGGAGTTTCCAAGCCCATCGTCGAGCATAATAAACTGGGATTGCACAAGATTGTGCGCTTGGTAGATCGCGACGGAGATGGCGTATTTGATGATCGCATTGTGGCGGCAAAAGATCTGGCGTTTCCCGAGGGAGTCCTGTGTGTTGGGAACAGCATTCTCGTTGCCGCGCCGCCGGAGATTTTAAAGCTGACCGATGTGGATGGGGATGGCGTGTGTGAGCAACGCGAAGTTTGGCATGACGGCAAGACCATTACTGGCTGTGCCAATGATCTACACGGGCCCTACATGGGTCGTGACGGTTGGATTTATTGGTGCAAAGGAGCATTCGCCGAGCAAACTTATACGCTACAGAATGGCAAGACGTTGGTTACCAAGGCTTCACATATCTTTCGTAAACGATTAAGTGGAGGAGCTCTGGAACCTGTGATGAGTGGCGGGATGGATAATCCCGTCGAAGTGGCGATTACGCCCGAAGGGGAGCGTTTCTTTACCAGTACCTTTCTGCAGCATCCTGGTGATGGCAAACGCGACGGCATGGCCCATGCTATCTATGGAGGATTGTACGGCAAAGACAACGCAACGGCCATTGAAGGGCACGTACGCACCGGTCCGCTGATGCCAATTACGACTCATTTGGGTCCTGCGGCCCCCAGTGGACTCATTTGTTTAGAGTCAAACACTCTACTTACCGCCCCTACAATTGCACCTACACCAGAGCGAGTCTTGGTTGCGGCACTGTTCAATCTTCAACGAGTAACCATGCATCGACTCAAACCCACGGGTGGCAGTTTTGTTACCGAGGATCAAAAACTGGTAGTGTCGGACAGAATCGATTTTCATCCCACGGACGTTATTGAAGATGCTGATGGCAGTCTGTTAATTATTGATACAGGAGGATGGTACGGACTCTGTTGTCCAAGCTCGAAAGTCGATCAAGCAGCCGCTCAAGGTGGTATTTACCGACTTTCCAGCGCAAGCACCAGGGCCGTGCGCGATGCAAGAGGTGTTCAACTTCGTTGGGATTCCATCACAGCCGATATCGCAACTGAGCGTCTGGCTGACCAGCGCGCATGGGTGCGCAAGAAAGCTGCCCAGTGGTTGGTTGCCAATGCTTCGCAATCGCGGCCAGTGTTGGCGGCCAAATTACGCGACGCTAAGGCACCGTTAGTTCAGCGTCTCGAGTCCCTGTGGACGTTATGTAAGATCGGCGACAAACCGGCTTTGACAGAAATAGTTGGCGCACTTTCTTTAGAAACTGCATCATTGCGTCACGCGGCGGCTCACGCGATTTCGGTGGAGCGTTTTCAAGAGGGGCGAAACGTTTTGCAGAGTTTGGTCGTAGGCGATTCGAGTCCGCAAGTGCGACGCGCTGCCGCTGAAGCTCTTGGGCGGATTGGGACCAGCGACTCGATCGATTCTCTGATGTCTGCAATGCTTAAAGTTTCCGATGATCGCGGCCTTGAGCATTCCCTGTTATACGCCATGATCGAGATCAATGCTCCCGAGCAAATTGAGAAGTATCTCAGTAGTCAAGAGCCCGCGCTGGTGCGAGCGGCATTGGTCGTGTTGGACCAATCGAAAGCGGCTGACCGAATCAAACCAGCACAAGTTTTTGCAGTGATGCGTTCCAATAGTACATCCTTAGTATCCACAGCGCGAGACATTCTAAGCCGCCAAAGTCATTGGGCGGAACAATCTATCGGAGAGCTCAAAGAATTGTTCGGCAAGGCGGCTCGCAGTCCGCTGGACCGAGAGGCGTTGGTAGCGATCGTCCCGAGTTGGGCTAGCCAGGCGCCGGTGCAGAAGTTGTTGGGGCAATGGATTCATGAGGCGGCCTTAACCAGCGCACAAAGCCAGGATGTATTGATCGATCTGCTGGCCGGGATCAGCGCAGCGAATGCTGCCAAAGAGTGGGGGCCGGGGATCGCCAGTTGGTTAAAATCTGCGGATGCTAAGCAGCGAATGCATCTTGCCCAGTGGCTGGCACGCATCGATGTGAAGCAATTCGCCAATGAGAAACTGACGCAAGCAATTCTAGATCTGGCCAATGAATCGGCGGATCGCCCGGCCAGTTCGCTGCGATTTATCTCAGCTTTGCCAGTCGGAACTCGTACCAGCCAAGGAACATTATCTCGGTTGACGGTCGAACAGTTTCTCAACGTCGACGCTCGCGACAATCTGCAACTAGCGACGGAAGCCATCGGACGATTGCAATTAGAGCCTGAGGATGTCGAAAAACTCTTGCAAAGCTTGGATCGAGTCGAACCACTGAGGTTGTTGCCGGCAATTACTGCGATCAGCCGTTTGTCCGACGACCAACTGGATGTTCGCTTGTTGGATCGGCTGACAACTCTGCCGGCCGCTCGCACAATTTCGACCGAGTTGCTTAAAAACCTTTATCGCAATCGATCGAGCAAATTGAGACAGCACGTCGACCAAGTTACCAGCAAACTCTCTCGGCCATCGGAAGATGTGGCGGCGAAAGTGGAAGCGATGCTGGAAAAGCTGAAACCTGGTGACCCTGTGCGCGGGTACCAAGTTTTTCGTAGTGCCAAAGCGGCTTGCAGTGCATGTCATCGAGTTGGATATGTGGGTGGCAATATCGGGCCAGAATTAAGTCGCATCGGAGCCAGTCGCACTCGACGCGACCTGCTGGAAGCGATTCTGTTTCCCAGCTCTCGATTGGAGCAAAGCTATCAACCGACTAAGATTCTGACGGACGATGGTCAAATCCATAATGGATTGATAAAGCGAGATACCGATTCGGAAATTGAA
The DNA here is from genome assembly GCA_964625155.1 of uncultured Pirellulaceae bacterium. Taxonomy (GTDB): domain Bacteria; phylum Planctomycetota; class Planctomycetia; order Pirellulales; family Pirellulaceae; genus Aureliella. The sequence goes on along the minus strand of CAZVBC010000004.1, from coordinate 27,044 downwards.
CTACAAACTGCTGCCGACAAAGTGGTTACGATTCCAACGGCAAGTATCGAACAGCGCGAGCTGAGTAACTTATCAATTATGCCGGCTGGTTTGGAAGAATTGATCTCGTTAGAAGATTTGGCTGACTTGCTAGCGTTATTAGAAGCAGCCAAGTAAGTCGCCGAGTCGATATTGCCGTCACGGTTAGTTGGACAGTAACTAGTTGGAAAGTAAACATTTGGGCAGTAATTAGTTGGGCAGTGCAATTTCGATCTTTCTTTCGATCAGCCGGAACGCGCTAGTAGCGGCCGGGTCGCGAAATCAAAGGAAACCGGGTGCTACCGCACTCCGGCTAATCGAGCATCCGGTTAATTGATTCGCCAAATGTCTGTCGTTTTATTGAGTGCGCCGCCGTCCAATGAAAGCTGTCCAATTAGATTTGTGTGAATTATCGCCTAAAAGGCTAAATTGCTTCGGATGCCGACAGAGAGGATGGAGTACTTCATGTGTAAAGGTGTTGTCAAAGCATCGGTTTTTATGGTGGCCATCATTGGGCTGAGTCAACAGTTTTCATTGGGCGATGAAGGGTCTAAGTCCATTCAATCGTCGGGAATCGATCTTGTTAACATTAGCAAGACGATTACGCCAGGAAAGGATTTTTACGAATACGTTAATCAGGGCTGGTTGGACAAAACGGAGATCCCAGACGACCGATCTAATTACGGTTCGTTTTCGGTACTGGAAGATGAAACCCAAGCCGCAATTCGAAAATTGATCGAGCAAGCATCTGCAGACAGCCAAGCCAGTCCCGGTTCGGATCGCCAGAAAGTTGGCGATTTTTATCGCAGCTATATGAATACTCAATTGCGTGACGAGCTAGGTACTAAGCCAATTGCGAGTCTATTGCAGCAGGTATCGTCGGTCGATTCCAAGGAGCAATTGTTGCCACTGGGGGCCAAGCTATTGCGGCAGGGAGTTGGATCGGTAGTTGCACACTATGTTTCACCCGATGCTCGGCGTAGCGATCAATATGCGGTTTATTGCACCCAATCCGGTATCACGCTTCCCGACAGGGATTATTACTTGCTGGACGAAGCAAGGTACAAAGCTATGCGCGGAGCACTCACGGATTATATCGTCGATATGTTGGCCGCGATTGGGCATACAAATGCTCAACAGGCTGCAGCAGCGATACTGGACTTGGAAACTCGGATCGCCCGAGTCCAATGGACCAATGTTGAAAACCGCGATCCGGTCAAGACGTATAACAAGCTTAAAATATCGGAAATGGCCACGCGGTTTCCCCATTTGCCATGGAACGCGTTCGTAGACGCTGCAGGTATTGCGGGGCAAGAGTCCATTATCGTGCGGCAGGTTAGTTTTTTGGAAGGCATCGATAAATTAGTTGAGGAGATCCCCTTAAGTACTTGGCGGGATTACTTTACGTTTCAAGTCATCGATGCTTACGCGCCCGAACTGACGACCGCATTGGAGAAGAGGCATTTCGCATTCCATCAAACGGCCATCAGTGGTGTCGCAGAACAAAAGCCACTTTGGCGTCGTGGCGTGGAGGCTTGCAATTCGGTCCTCGGTGAAATTGTCGGCAAATTATATGTCGAGTCCCATTTCCCCCCTCAGGCTAAGCAACGCATGCAGCACTTAGTCGAGAATTTGAAAAAGGCATTTGCTCAACGCATCGATACTCTGGATTGGATGGGGCCTGCGACCAAGCAACAAGCACGCGAGAAACTGTCCAAATTCACGACCAAAATTGGTTATCCAGACCAATGGAAAGACTATTCCAAATTGGAGATTCGCCCCGACGACCTGGTTGGGAATTATATGCGCGCCTCGCAAGTAGAGTACCAACGCGACATCGACAGATTGGGAGGACCTATCGATCGCAATGAATGGCACATGACGCCTCAGACGATCAATGCCTACTACAACCCATTGATGAATGAGATTGTTTTCCCAGCGGCCATTTTGCAGCCACCCTTTTTCAATATGTCGGCAGACGACGCAGTCAATTATGGCGCAATTGGTGCAGTAATTGGACACGAGTTAAGTCACGGTTTTGATGACAAAGGAAGTCAGTACGACGGTAATGGTAATCTGCGCAATTGGTGGACGGAGTCGGATCGTCAAGAGTTCGAGCGGCGAGCTGAGCAACTGACCAAACAATACAACCAGTACAAACCGTTTGATGATATGCAAGTGAACGGTGCGCTGACCCTTGGAGAGAACATTGGCGATTTGGGCGGCTTGAACGTGGCATATGCAGCTTATCACATGGCGCGAGGAAATCGTGCGGACAGCGTTCTTGATGGTCTCTCCGGCGATCAGCGGTTTTTTGCCGGATGGGGCCAAATCTGGCGGCGCAAGTACCGCGAGCCTGAGCTAAGAAAGCGGCTGCTCACCGATCCGCATTCCCCCAGCCGTTATCGAGCCAACGGTATCGTTTCCAATATGGACGCGTTCTATCATGCTTTCACTGTCAAGCCTGGTGAAGGGATGTATATCGCCCCAGAAAATCGTGTGCGAATCTGGTGAAGCAACGCGTAAAATACGCCTGGCTTGTTAGCCGGTCTTTGACCTCTGGCATTTTTCACGCCGACCAACGTTTGTGGAGTATCGTGTTGTAGTTAGAATCCGAAACTTGCGCAGAGTAACCTGCGGGGGTCAGTTGTTGGGTAGGTTTTCTGCTTTACACGGCCCTTTTCGCGAAGCAGGTCGAATGCGAGTGGTCGGCGACTTTTTCAGGCAAAAGTTGACTACGGGCACTTAGAAGCCCTAGGTGTTTTCAACATGCTTGCAGACTCGTTGCGATAATCGGCAAAAGTAATGCAAGATGATACCCGCCGCCATGCACACGTTTAGTGAGTCTGTACCAAGCTTCATATCAATACGTATCAGGCGATTGCTGGCTCGTTGAACATCGTCCGGCAAACCATTGGCTTCGTTTCCCAACACAATCATGACAGGTCCATTACGTGTGGCTTGTTCTAGTTGTTCTGCTTGAGGAGCCAGAGAAGTCGCCAGCGTTTGGACGTTACGTTGCTGACTCAACCAAGTGAGATCGGCGATACAATCGCGAGATCGAATCAAAGTCAAACTTAGGGCCGTACCCATCGACACACGCAGTACGCGTCGCGACAGAGGATCGGCAGTATTCGGGCCAATTGCAACTCGAGAGATTCCAAGTCCGGCACAGCACCTGAGAATCCCACCTACATTTTCAGGATCTTGAACACCAATAATCATTGCCATGGTTTCATCGTCGTCCAAAGGGCGATCGCAAGCAAGTTGGCAGTCAACCAACGGTTGGCGAATGCCGCAGGCTAGGACACCGCGATGAAAATTAAAGCCCACTAAGCTAGCAACTTGCGCATGTGGGACGACATAACCAGGAACGTCTGAGGGAATCAATGACTCAAAACGGTGGACATGTTTGTCATCTACTAATACGGATTGGACTCGATAATCGCTTTGCAACAATCGCTCGACTACAGTTGGACCTTCTGCAATAAACAATCCGCTTGCACCGGTCAGGTTGCTGTGTCGCAATTGGCGATAGGGAGCCAGCCGTGTGTCTTCAACGTCAACAACTTCGATCATGCATTTGACCATTTATTCCAACAGGAAACTACATAGTCGCCATTTTGGTAATTTTGTGGAACGCGGTTTGTAACCTTCGCGGCGGAATAACGCAATAAAGCAACGAGGAGGGAGCCCAGTCTTGTTGGCGGCTTAACCTTACCAGCAGTGTGACTCCAGTCCATTGGCCGCCAAAAGCCATTCACTTTACCGGATGTGCTGCTGTCCAACTAATGCGATTCTAGAAAACGACGGACCAAGCAATTGACAATCGATTATTCAGTTGTCAACCCTTTAATGCGCAACAGCTTGACGATCGTATTGCGCGAAGACCAGAGACCTTTATATCGTGCAGCGCTGTCGGACATCGTGGACAGTAGGTGTGCCATACGGTCCGCCGCCTCCGGCACTGCGATCACGGTACTGAGTGAAACGACCTCGACCCGAATGCCAAATAGGATGCCTAAAGTGCGAGGGAGCTTAAATAACATCTGATGCTCCATGCGCAACCAAACATTGTCGGCAGTTACGTTTTCATCGAGTGGCACGCGCGGACGTGAAGGATGGTGATTGAGATTGGCATCTCGACTGAGTCCCCAGTTCTCTCGCCGCCAAATCACTCCCGGTTCGAGTTTGCGCAAAAATGTCTCGATCTGCCGGTCTAATGCCTCATTCAAACCCGGCACTGGTTCGTGGACTTTACTCATCGTACAACCTAGTTTTTGACTCAAAGCCCACGAGCTGGGAAAGCAGACGACTCCACCGACCAACCGATGAACTCCGGCATCGTCGGGGAACATCCACACGAAGTCTGGCTCCCAGGACTCGCCCAGCGCGCGCAGGGCCCCTAGTGCAGTCGGTGGATGCGCGCTGACCGAAGTGCCGATTTTGCTCGCCCACTCAACGGTCTCTGCCACGATCGATTCATAACCAGGTAACAGGCCGGCATATTGAGCAAATTCTTCCGCCAGCCAATTTCTTCGCTCCTGGAGTACGCGTACGTCTCTCACGGAAAAATATTCACCAGCAGTACCGCTGCGCTCTAATCCCATGGACCAACGATGACTTCCGCTCGCAAATATTCGATTCCAATCTGGGTTCGGGTTCATTGCATATACCGATCGAAGATGCGTTTTGATACACCTCGCTCCGCTGGACGGGTCCTAAATCGAGGATGCATTATTAATACAATCAAGTCAACATGGTCACTGGGACAGTCTGCTCCCTTTCCTCGGTCTCCTCTGTTGATTAAAAGCGTCCAGCAACTAACAAATTTTTCCCGTCGAGGGCACCGCCAACAGTATCCGGCGATTCTCAGCGACTTAAACAAAAATTGTCGGACTAGAGCTTTGTTACAACTTAATTTTAGGGATCGGGAGGGCGAAGTGGGAGAAGCTCCTGCTGAGTCAATTGAACGATGGTACGGCAGGAACCTCGCTTTCCCCTTTTCCGCGAGCCTTATTTTATAGCTGTCACAAAGCACGAGCCGGCGAAGTAAGCGACCAGGGTCAGCAGTGGCATTGATTAGGGAAATACACTATACAAAATATTCACCGACGTGTTGATTGCCGACCAGAAAGAGAAGGACTGTTGATGCCATTAAAGGATGTGATCGTACCACTGGTGTCCAGTCGTACTTTAGGACAAGTAGGTTCATTGGCATTATTGGTTGGGTTATATGCTTGTTTGCCGGTTTGGAAGGAATCCTCTCAGATGAAAGATGTGGGAGACATACCGAGCGAATTCCACGCGGCATTGTCGTTAGTTTTAGGATGGTTGTTAGTTTTTCGAACTAATTCAGCATACGCGCGCTGGTGGGAGGCTCGCATGCTGTGGGGGTCGCTGGTAAATGCCTTGCGCAATCTGTCGATCAAACTGACATGCGTAGCCCATTTGAATGCACAAGAAGTTCAGTGCCTCGAAACTCACATTACCGATTTTCCGGTAACGCTGAAGGACCATTTGCGGCGTCCGGCTGCGGCCTCATTTGAAACGCAGGCAGAGAGGGAGGCGGCCGAATGGAATCACAAGCCCGCAGCGATTGTCCAGCAAATTTATGCTTGGATCGGAAATGCAAAGACCCAAGGTAATATTGATGGCGACGAACTTCGGGTGCTTGATGTCGAACTGGCCAAATTGCTGGAAATCGTAGGTGGCTGTGAACGCATCGCCCGCACGCCGATTGTGCGGTCGTATCGAGTATTTGCCCGTCAGTGCATCATACTTTTTCTCATGACCTTGCCATGGGGAATCGCAAATGACTTTGGTTGGTGGACAATTCCGTTGACGATTATTACGTCGTATTTCATGCTGGGGATGGAAATCGTTGCCGAGCATGTCGAAGAGCCCTTTGGTTTGGATGAAGACGATTTGGATCTTGACGGTCTTTGCAGAACCATACAGTTGAGTGTGGCGGAGATCTTTCGCAATCGAGAGAAGGCCAATTAAATGGATATCATTTATCGTTTCGATCCGAAATTACCGCTCAATCACGAGCGAGTGTCGTCCAATGAGCAGGCTTTGGAGCGGCTGGCGCACGGAAATCGACGGTTTGCGGAGTTAGTCGAGCGCATGCATGCCATATCGGAAGGTGGTCCTGCTCCACCACCGTTTGTAGTGCCTATCAATCCTGTCAAGTTGGGCGTACCGGTCCTCAGTGGATTGGAGCCGGCGCACATGCCTTTCGCCTTGATGCTCGGATGTGCCGATGCGCGAGTTCCGATCGAACATGTGTTCGATTGTTCAGCGAATGATCTTTTTGTGGTGCGCGTCGCTGGCAATGTGCTGGGGCTCGAGTGCTTGGGGAGCGTCGACTACGCCGCTTGCAATTTGGGGAGCAGTCTGCGCAGCGTCGTCGTCTTGGGACATACTGGCTGTGGAGCGGTTACGGCCGCTGTGGATATTTACAATTCGCCGGCGGACTTCGCGGATATCGCCTTTAGCCATGCAGTCCGTTCACTGCTCGATCGGATCATGTTAGCGGTTCGCGGTTCGGCGCGAGCCCTTGATCGCTTGCTTGGACCACAATCTCATCAATTTCCCGAGTATCGCGAGTGGTTGATCACAACGGCGGTTTACTTGAACGCGGCTGTTACGGCATGGGATTTACAGCGCGAAGTCAATACGGTTTCGGCTGAGCCTCTGCCGGTCTCGTATGCCGTGTACGAGATGGGCGAGACGCGAGGGAGTTCCCGGCCGCTGGTTACGGGAGAGGATGTGAATTCAACCGCTGTCTTTGCCTGTGCGCCTACTAATTCCGATGATTTTGTGGAAATTGCCACACGAGTAGCAACCCGCTTGATTGGCCGGAGGTCATCTGGTCGAATTTAGCGTCTGAGATTATCCTACCATGCTCTGGCAAGATCAATGCGCGGAGCGGCGTATTTGTCGAGATGCGTTTTCTTTCATTTACCAGCGGTTTCGCATTATATTCATGAGTGACACTGCCACAAGTTTCATGGGACGCCACGAGTTTCTTATCCGTCGGCTCCACTCGCTCAGCGGATTGGTTCCCGTGGGCGCTTACATGATGGTCCATTTGCTGGTAAATGCCAGTTTGATGGATGGCGCGGGTTCGTTTCAAAGAAACGTTAATCAAATCCATTCGCTCGGTTCGGCTTTGCCGTTAGTCGAGTGGCTGTTTATTTTCATCCCGATCTTGTTTCATGCTGTGGTGGGTATTTGGATTATCCGCTCAGGAAGTTCGAACATTGCCAAGTACCGCTATACATCGAATTATCGGTACCATTTGCAGCGTTGGACGGGTGTGGTGGCGGTGCTCTTCATATTCTTTCATGTGTTTCACCTTCATGGCTGGTTTCATTCTGAATATTGGTTGAACAAAATTGCTCACCCTTTGGGCATGGCCAGCTTTCGTCCGTTTAATGCTGCCAGTTCGCTAGCGCTGGCGTTGAAGGGAGTGGCCTGGCCAATTTTTTACTTTATCGGTGTCATGTCGTGTGTGTATCACTTTGCTAATGGCATCTGGACTTTTGGTATTACGTGGGGGATCTGGATCAGCCCCAAAGCTCAGCAGCGAGCTTCAAGTGTTTGTACCGTGATCGGTTTAGTATTCGCCGCAGTTGGATTATCGGCTTTGTACGGAGCCATTACCGTGGACATTGACGAGGCGCGGCGGATTGAGGATGCATTCTACGAATCACGCGTAGCCTCAGGGGAGATACTTCCCACACCTCATAAACGTATCGACTCGACCATCGTTCAACTGGCCCCAGTGAATCCACAGCAATCGCAACTTCAAGGTTCGGGTGCACAAGATAATTCCTCGTCGCCGGACCATGCGACCAATCCTCGATCCCCTGAGCCTGGCCAACATTAGGCTCTAAAATGCACTTTTCATGCATTTGAGAATGGCTTGAATTGAGAACTTCGAATCACAGAATCGGCAAGGTTAAGAGTACAAGATGGCAGCGCAACGGGTCGTAGTCGTAGGTGGTGGTTTAGCAGGCCTTTCCGCGACGATGAAATTGGCAGAACTGGGCGTGCATGTCGACTTGATTAGCCTCACACCGGTTAAGCGTTCGCACAGTGTCTGCGCCCAAGGTGGCATCAATAGTTGTAATGACCAAACTCGTCAGTTGGGTGATTCGGAGTGGTTGCATCTAGACGATACGGTTTACGGAGGCGATTTCTTACAGCACCAACCTCCTGTTAAAGAAATGGCTTATTGGGGCCCTAAAATTATCGACTTGATGGATCGGTTGGGGGTTACTTTCAATCGCACGACGGAAGGCTATCTCGACCGACGCCGATTTGGTGGCACTTTGTTCAAGCGAACCGCATTCGCTGGCGCAACGACAGGCCAACAATTGTTGTATACGCTCGACGAACAAGTGCGCCGCTGGGAATCCGAAGGGATGGTGCACAAATACGAGTTCTGGGATTTTCTGGGGCCAATTGTTGATGATACCGGGCGCTGTGTAGGGGCTGTCGCCCAAGATATGGTTTCGATGCAGATTCGAGCATTTCCGGCCGACGCAACTATGGTGGCCACGGGTGGCTGTGGATTGATTTACGGTCGTTCGACTATGTCGATGTTTTGCACGGGCAGCGCGGCCAGCCGATGTCTACAGGTTGGCGCCAAGTATGCCAACGCGGAGTTCATTCAGGTGCATCCAACAGCTATTCCGGGTGCTGACAAATTGCGTCTGATGAGCGAGTCGGCTCGTGGCGAAGGTGGACGCGTTTGGGTTCCTCGCAAGCCGCAGGATTCGCGCGATCCCAAATCGATTCCTGAATCTGAACGGTATTATTTCCTCGAGGAACGTTATCCAAAATACGGAAATCTAGTTCCTCGCGATATCGCCACACGCGAAATCTTCAATATTTGCGTCAACGAAGGTTTGAGTGTCGACGCGTCCAATTTGTGTGTCTATCTCGATCTGACTCACATTGCGAGGCATGAATTAGACCGGAAGTTAAGCGGCATTCTTGAGATCTACGAAAAATTTCAAGGAGTGGACCCTCGCGATACTCCAATGAAAATATTTCCTGCGGTCCATTATTCGATGGGAGGACTGTGGGCAGATTACGAACGCGCCGAAGATGGTGGTTTAAAGGCTGGTGCACCGCGCAATCAAATGACAAATGTGCCAGGATTGTACGCATTGGGAGAAGCGGATTACCAATATCATGGCGCGAATCGGTTAGGCGCGAATTCGTTGTTGAGCTGTATTTTCTCGGGGCTGATTTCCGCTCCTGGTGTGCAGAACTACATCAACTCGCAAAAGAAATCGGCAGCCGATCTCCCAGTTTCGCTGTACGAAGGCGCTGTGGCTAAACACGAAGAACGTCATCGTCAACTGCTGGATAACCAAGGGGGCGAGAACCCCTATGTTCTTCATCAGGAATTAGGGAATTGGATGACCCGTGCGGCAACTGTCGTCCGCGAAAACACACAACTGGACGAAGCCTACCAAAAAGTTTCAGAACTGCACGAACGTTCACACAAATGTTCGTTGGCTGATGGGGGTAACTGGACGAACCAGAATGTGGTGTTTACCAAGGCCATGCAAGATATGTTCCCGATCGCTAAGGCCATTCTCAAAGGGGCGCGAATGCGGGACGAATGCCGGGGTGCACATTTCAAACCTGAGTTTGCAATGCCCAGCTTAACTTCCACGGACCCCAGCGAACGCAGACGCGAAGCGGAAACTTGGTGTGATCGATTCGAAGAGAATAACAAAAAGTTTCTAAAATCATCGATCGCAACTATAAAGGGTATGCATCCAGAGATTACTTACGAAGAAGTCGACACGAGCATAATTCCTCCTCGCCCGCGCTTGTATGGTCTGGTCGGAGCGGAAGTCATCGAACAAGTTTGGAAAGAAAGAGTCGCTAAGCGGACCAAGGAACACAAATGATCGAAACTGGGACTGCATCCGATTCGAGCAGGGCTCGACGTCCAGAGAAAGTAAATGTTCGCGTGCTGCGACAAGATGGCCCGAACCAACCCGCCTATTGGGAGTGCCATCAGGTCGGGTACGAAGACAATATGAACGTAATTAGCGTTCTGCAAAAGATCGCTGCACAGGCTCGCACAGCCGATGGACAAAACGTCGCTCCGGTCGCCTGGGATTGCGGTTGCTTGGAAGAAGTCTGTGGCTCATGCACGATGGTCATCAATGGCCGAGTTCGCCAAAGTTGCTCTGCACTGGTAGATCGATTATTGGAAGAAGATCCTGCCGAGATCGAGTTGCGACCGATGTCCAAATTTCCTGTGATTCGCGACCTAATTGTAGATCGCTCGCGACTGTTTTATTCGCTACAACGTTCGAAAGCTTGGGTACCTGTCGATGGATATTTTGACATGGGGCCGGGACCCAAGCAAACGCGACAAGATCAAGAGCAGACCTATCCTCTCAGCCAATGCATGAGTTGTGGCTGTTGCCTTGAAGCTTGCCCACAATACAACAAGATTGAAGTTCAGCGTCAGCCTGGCGAAACGGACGATGAATACGAATCGCGTAAGAAGGCTGCTTACGGACGTGGATTTTTGGGCGCGGCGCCAATCAGCCAAATTGTATTGTTCAATTCACATCCAATTGGTCGCAATATTTCCGACCAACGCATGGAGGCACTCACTGGCGAGGGAGGCATCCAGGTCTGCGGAAATGCTCAGAATTGTGTCGCCGTCTGTCCCAAAGAAATTCCTTTGACTACTTCGATCGCTAAAGCCGGACGAGCTGCTACTATTTACTCACTAAAGAAGATCTTTGACTGATCAAAGTCGTTCCAAAACACTACACTCATTGGGACTGTTGCTCCTTAAAGTCGCCTTACCTGCAGGAATCTTTGCGTTTCTGTTGTGGAGTGTCGAGCCGTCAGAGTATCAAACTTTTTTCCAGCAACCCAAGCGTTGGGAATTAATCCTGTTGGCTCAAGCGACATCATTGGCCGCAGTGATGTTGGGTTTTGTCCGCTGGCGATTGTTGGTGCGAGCGTTTGAGATTCCGTTCTCAATCGTCGAAGCGATGCGTTTGGGCTTTATCGGGTATTTGTTGAACTTTGTTTCGTTTGGCAGTGTCGGTGGCGATTTGTTTAAAGCGGTGTTGGTCGCCAAGCAAAAGCCCCATAAACGTCCAGAGGCGGTCGCCTCAATCCTGCTCGATCGTGCGCTTGGCTTGCTGGGATTGGTGACCTTGGCGATGGTCAGTTTGACGGTCTTGCCAATTCAGCCGCTGACCGATGTGCTGCTGTGGATTCGCAACTCGGCTGCGTTGATTTGCTTGGCTGCTGCTACGGGACTGGCAATCGCCATCTATGCCGGCAAATGGTTCGACAGTTTGCTGACTTTGATTGAGCGATTGCCGATGATTGGCGAGTCGCTGGTGCGCATGGCCAGAGCAATCCGATTGCTGCGAGGCAAGCCATTATTGTTGTGTACAATCCTTGTCATCGCTTTGGCCATTCACGGGCTTTTGGCAACAAGTGTTTACTTTGTCTCGCGGGGTTTGTACGCAAAGAGTCCGAGTTACGCCGAACATTTGCTGGTTGTACCACCGGGTATGGCGGCCGGTGCGCTACCTCTGGCTCCCGGTGGAATCGGTTACCAGGAAGCGGCTTTGGCGGCACTTTTTGTCCAGTTAGATACTCTTCCCGAAGGATTCTCAGGCACATTGGTGGCGACCGTGTACAGGTTGATGATGGTCACCATCGCTGGAATTGGACTCTTATATTATTGGTTTAGCCAACCAAGTGCTTTAATCGCTAACGAAAGTCCACACATAACGAACCCCTAATTGACTTGGCTCCGCCATAGGCGTTAGGCTATGCTGTTCGAGGGGTGTGTTGGGGATTTTCATCAGAGAGGGAGTCGGAATGTTGAACGCAAATCTGTTCTTGCTGGGCCAAAATAATGATGCAGTCGCCGCAGTCGCAGGTGTCATTGCATTGGTAATGATGCTGTTTTATTTGGCACTGCTTGTATTAATTATTGTTGGCATGTGGAAGGTGTTTACAAAAGCAGGTAAACCAGGCTGGGCCGCAATCGTTCCGATTTACAACATCATCGTCCTGCTGGAAGTGGCGAAAAAGCCATTATGGTGGATCGTGCTTATTATCATTCCATTCGTGAACTTCATTGCCATGATCTTGATATGCATCGACCTGGCCAAGAACTTTGGCAAAGGGGGAGGATTTGGGGTGGGCTTGGCCCTATTGCCGTTTGTGTTTTACCCAATCCTCGGTTTTGGTAACGCCCGCTACCAAGGATAACAATTCGCATTCGCTGAAGCTGGAATGGGTGCGATGCAAGCCAAAGAGAGAGCTTTAGTTTAGGGCTCTCGCGTATCGACAATGATTCACAGGCCTCAGGCTTCGATCAAGCTTGCATCGTATGTTTGACGCGAACCAGCGCTGTTGGAAGCTCGCTGGCTTTCAAGGTCCAGACGGATTAATTCGTACATGTTCTCCAGCCGTTCAATGAGGCCCGGATGCAACCAAGAGGGTTGAGCGGCTGAGTCGTGGTCTCCCAGCAAGTTTTCGAGGGCAGAGATCATAACTGTCGCGGCACGAGTTGGACGCCCAGCCGACCAAAGGCAATGCTTGGCCGCTAAGTAGCAGGCGTATCGATCTGCCTCAAGCTCACATCGGCGAGCATACCATCCCAATCCGACGATGGTAGTTAGGAGGCCGACGATCAACCCGATCGCCGTTCCACTAGTCTCCAGCCATCTCGCCAAGAAATGATCTGCCGACATGACTGCGATCAGCAGTGTGGTCAACTCATGAACTACGACTCCCAAAGTAATGGCAATCAAAATAGGCACGATCCGCCAAAAAAAGTGCCTTCGAACAACATGTGCAACTTCGTGCAACACCACGATATCTAGCTCTAGTGGACTGAGCTTGGCCATCAACCCATCCCCGACCCACAGTTGCCTGTCCAATGAATGCCAGCCAACTACGGCGGCACCGCACCAAGTGTTCTGGCTTCCGATTAGTTTGAGTTTGAGATTTCCGCAACCCGCGAGCCGACAGAGCTCGGTTATGCGATGTCCAGCAGGACCGATTGGAAACTTCTTCGCACCCATCCACAAACTCATCCAACAGGGAGCGGTAACCAGTGCCGCCACGACCATTACCGCTAGTCCAATCAAGGCCTTGCTTTCGATCGACAGGCTAGGCATATACCAACCGGCTAAATCGGTGAACGCTGAAACCATGAATACAGGAGTGACGCAAATAACGCAGCCTCCCAATTCGCCCAACCTCAGACGCATCATCAATCGTTTGCAGAAAGAACAAACCGACAGACTTCGTGCCGGCGGCGAAATCATCCTAGGATCGGCGGCAGGCGCCAGGCTCTCTAAGTAGATTTCAAGCTGCACGTGATTCCACTCGAGGGCAAGCAGCAACAGAAGCGTAGGGAGGAACCAAAGTACTAAAGATACTGACGGAAACATGCCAACCGACTCAGCGGATTTTAGGGTTGGTCCCCATGCGGTAATCAAAAAGGCGACCGGCAATAGCATTACCCAAACCACTTCGATCAATCGTCGGTAGGTCGAGAATCGTTCCAGCGGATGCGGTTGTTCGTCCAGCCAAACTTCAGCGTTGGGAACGGCGACATATAAGGCTGCGAATTTCGAAACAGCCCCAAAGATCAACCAATAACCCAGAATTGCCACAGCCGACTGAACAATTGTGGTCGCCCCGCCGTCCCACATCAATTCACGACACAAGAGCGTGGCTAGGATCATCGAAAAGACGCGAATAGAAACCATGTGCAAGAACTCATAAGTTTTTTGCTGTCATCGCAGTCGGCGGGACGAATTGCCACACCGCAAAAAACTCAGCGTAATTGCCCTAGGACATTTTGCCTAAACACTATCTTTCGATAACGCTTGTTCGGCGTTAGTCTCGTAACGGTTGTATCGCAGCTATGGAAAGTGAGGGCACCGAGGGACAGAATCGCAGCGCGCTTTAATGTCGCAAATTACGAGTTGTCGCCAATGAATTAACTTCGCTGCAGAGTCGATCCACACACTTCTCAGCGCTCGTAGCGTACTCGGCGATTCTATCCATTGGCCGAGTGGAACAAATTAATTGACCGCTAAGTCGTGCTTGTTAAACCAATCGATGGCACGTTGCAACACATCTTCGCGGTGTGGCAGTTGTCGAATGCCGTGACCTTCGTCGGGGTAAATAACCATCCCCGTCGTAACACCGCGTGCCTTCAATGCGCGATGAAACATGTGCCCCATGGCAATGGGACACCGACGATCGTTTTGCGAATGCAGAATCAGTGTCGGCGTCTCAACACGATTGACATAGGTGAGGGGGCTGAACTTCTTCATCCGCTCAGCAACTTGCCAAGGAAGTCCACACATTTCCCATTCGGTCCAGCTTTGCAAATCGCTGAGGTGCCACATCGCATTTAGGTCGGTGACTGCATTCTGAGCCACAGCAGCGCGAAACTGATTGGTGTGTCCAATCAACCAAGTGGTCATAAATCCTCCGTAACTGACCCCATAAACGAATTGGCGTTGGCGATCGATCAGCCCCTGTCCCGCAAGATGCTCGATACCAAAGAGAATATCTTGCATATCGCCTCCTCCTAAGTCGTTGCGGTTCGCATCCAAGAATTTCAAACCATAACCGGTAGAACCACGGAAGTTTGGCTGAAATACTGCGAATCCCTGTCCTGCAAAGAACTGTACATCAAACCCACTTCCTCCCGAAGCACGATGATGTGGGCCACCATGAGGAATCAACAGCAGTTTGTAAGGTGGCTGGGCGATCGATTCATGTGGAGTCGTCAGGAAACCATCGACTTCAGTCCCATCGATGCTGGTCCATTTCACTTCTTTATCTGGTGCGCGAAGACGAGGTCCAATTGTGGCTGGAATCGGTGGAAGTTTTGGCGTCGGTCGGGCGTTTCCACTGGGCTCGGCGATATCTGTTAACTGACCCGAGTCAACATTGATACACTGAGTAACGGATTGAAGACGCTTGAGTGCTGTATAGCTAACATGTTGATTGTCGCGCCAGCAATCATCTGGCAATGGATTCACGGGAGGTAGACTCGGCAACGCTTCCAGCTTTGTATCAGGCGAAACACCATGATGATTGAACAAGAATCTACCCTGGATGGACTGCAAGGTCAGGTCGATGACGTACAAATTATAGACGTCTGAGTGTGGCCCGTTGCGCGGCGAGCTGAGGCAAACCAGCCGGCGACCATCGGGCGAAATTCGGGGAGAAAACTCAGGACCTATTCCGTTGGTTAGCTGCTCAAGTCGCAGGTCGCTTAAGTAGATTCGCCAAAGGTCATAGTTGTGATTGATGCTGTAACGCACCGATTCTTGATCGTTTGTGCGGTTGGCATGTACTACCAAGTACGAGCCATCACGAGCCCATTGAGGATCACCGTACCAGAAATCATCACTAGTAACTTGCATGATTTTGTTCGCTGCCACGTCGGTGGGTTGTTCAAGTAGGTCCGCAACCCAGATTTGCATTGGTCCGTAACCTTCGTACCCTTCCCCTTGGTCGTCGCGAACTTCGATAACATTGTTTTTTTTCTCGCTGGCGGAACGGCGTTCCTTACGATCGTCAGCCACAAAGGCCAGATGCTTCCCATTTGGCGAAAACGCCACGCGACCGTAAAAACGATCGGTGATAACGCGCCCGTATGGTTTTTGCGGACCTCCCAATGGTATCGCTCGACCACCGCCGACTGGCATCATCCAAATGTCGGCTGCCACATCCGAGTAAGCAGGAACTGGGTCAAACGCAGGCAAGCCGCTTTCAAATGGCCGGGTCGAAAGAAAGAGAATCCATTTCTTGTCCGGGGACAATTGTGGGCTGAAAGCGTTGGGCTCACCATGCTCCAGCGCTTTATGTTCGCGAGATTCGGAGTCGAAACGCCATAATGACTGGACGACTTTTCGCTGTACCGGATCCACTCGTTCGCGGCAGTAAATGGTCGACTTCCCATCGTCAATTGCTACTGCGTCCACAGCTCGATCGCCAGAATACAAATCGCTCAGTACTGGTACAGTCGGCTGCTGAGCTGTTGATGGCATCCCAGCGATGAACACCAATACGCTGAAGACAGGCCACAAACTTGGAAGTTTTAATTGCACGCAATTCATACCCAACTCCCAGTGAAATTCGTGAGACAATTGGCAAACTTATCCCAAACAGTACATGTGGAAATATTGTAACAGGACAAACCTCAAGTCTGCACAGTTGGAATAGGACTTACAACTGTCACCGACATCAAAATTACTTCGTTGCCGATTCTCACGATTTTTTGCCAGGGATTGCGTCGATGCCAGAATTGATTTGTGTACATATCCGGTTGGTGGTTGAAGCCATTAGTTTGAGGCGAGGTGTGTTAGCTGTGCGGCTGATCATTCAGTGAGCTCGCGAAGAAGCTTAACTACCCCCATGAGGCTGCGGTGTTTCCACTGCCAATCGGTTGGCATTGTTCCGCTAACTCACATAGGTTCGACGAGGGTTAACGCGTGTCAAGAACCAAGCTGATTATTGTGGGTACGGCTGGAGTAGTAGCGCTGGTTGTGTTCGGTGTCGTTTTTGCCGTACTGGCATCGGCGCCATCAAACGAAGCCGACAGGCAGCTCGACACCGCACTGAAGTTGCTCGATCAAGGACGCTGGGATCTGGCAGATCGGATCGCACGCGACCTTTCCGCAGGCGAACAAATAACGCCCGAACGCAATCCGGTGTACCGTTTTGTGCGCGGTGCCGCCGGAGTGCTGCGTACCGAGGGGAAGATGGAATTAGCGGGAAGTCGTAAAATCCTGTGGGATTCTATTGATGATCTTGCCGAGGCTCACAAGCTGGGTTTTCCAATTGGCTACAAAGGGAAAGGGGCTTACTTTCTCGGCTATTGCTATTTTCACACGTTCGACTGGGATAAAGCGATCCAGGTTTTGCCCGAAGCGATCGATGCGTGGCCTCAGCGCCGCAGCGACGCTTACGAAATGCTGGTCCAAGCTTCTTTGAAGAAACAGCCTGCAGCCATCGAAGAAGCCAAACAGCAACTCGCAAAATGGTCGTCGATTGCAGGCATGTCGGACAGTGAAAATAATCGTGCTCGTTTGCTGCAAGCCCATGTGGCCACCGTCGAAAACGATTGGCCCGAATGTGAACGAATCCTCAAAACGATTCCAGCAGAATCGCAGGAGAGTTTTGAGGCAATTGTCATGCAAGGTTTTAACAGTTTTAATCAAGCCGATCATATCGCTCAATCATCGTCAGCCACAGCGGACGAAAACTTCCAGCAAGCTATCGAACGGTTGCAGTCGGCAGTTTCGAATCCTGATACACCAGCCCATCTGAGAAGACAAGCGACGTTTCTGATCGGACGAGCTTTGCGTCAATTGAAGAGATTGGACGAGGCTCTCAGCCTTTTTTCGACAGCTCGACAACTAAATCCACATTCTCCTGAAGCTATTGCTGCGGCCGTCGAAGAAGCTGAAATCGAAATTATTAAGGGAAAGTACCAGAACGCGACCGAAATTGGCAGGCATATATCGGTTAACGTTGGAGACTTGAAGTTGTATGACCAGCGATGGATGCCGATCACCGAATTACGTTCACGCTTGTTGGAACTGGGACGCCAGTTGCAAGCCGCGAAGAATTTTGAACTGACAATCCGCCTGTGCGGGTATATCGCAGCCGTCCTGCCCAAACCCGATCTTGTACGACTTGAGGCCGAGACGTACGAGCAGTGGGCCGACGAATTGAATTCATTCGCAACCAACCAGACCGAAACAACAGCCAGCCAACAAGGACAAGGTGTCTCGGCACAGGCACGCAGCAAATACAGTCTTGCTGGGCGTCAATTCCATGAATTGGCGACGCTAGAACTTACCTCGCCGCAGTACCCAGAATTGATCTGGCAAGCGATCGAGTGTTATCGCAAAGCTGAACAACCGGATACGGCGAATCAATTGTTGCCCGAGTATCTGTTATCCGAAAAGGACTCAGAGAGGCCGAGAGGTTATCTTGCGTTAGCTGAGAATTTACTGAATTCAGCGCGGTACTCCGAGGCGCTGCCACATTTAAGAAAATGTTTGGACGACCACGCCGGCCATCCTTCCATCTACGAAGCTCGTTTACTGACGTCGCGAGTGTACAACGAATTGGATCGCATCGACGAAGCCAGCGATTTGTTGCTCAGCAATCTGTATGATGGGAATCTTCATCCCGAGAGCGCTATTTGGCGAGATTCTCTATTTGAACTGGGGTTCACTCTGTGTCGGCAGGGGGAAAGATTGTGCATGGAAGCCCACACTATGAACTCGAATCAAGCGGCCGAAAAACTAGACAAACTCAAACGAGGTCACGACGTTCTGTTGTCTGCCACCAAACGACAAGACGAGGCGGTCAATCGCTATGGGGAAGACCCTAGGAGTGCATCAACACTCTATTCCATGGGGAATGCCTTTTCCCAGGCGGCAACCTATCCGAAAGAAATGTTGGTGTTGATGCCTCAGTTATCAGATTCAGAAAAGCGCGCTCTGCACCAACAACAGCGCATACTGCTGGACTCGGCTTTGAATAGTTACGTCAAATTGCGAGAAAATTTAATACGTTCGCAAGAACAAGCAGAACTATCACCAACCAGCCTCAGCTTGTTACGCAATGGGTTTTTTGGAGAAGCAGATACGTTGTTCGAACTAAAACGCTACGAAGAAGCGATTCAGGCGTATCGCAACGTCGGCAATCGGTTCATGAACCAGCCCGAATCTCTCGAAGCCCTAGTTCAAATTTCACAGTGTTACAGGCAATTGGGTCAACCCGAACAAGCCAAACGTATTCTTACTCAAGCAGAGCAGGTGCTAGGACGAATTCCTGCTGAACAGGATCCACGATTCGCGCAGGTTACGCGTTCCACTCGCGATCAGTGGCCAGGCCTACTCGGCTGGCTCAAGCAAATGTGAACTAGTGAGCGATCAAGCGGTCACCAACGCTCATATAGTTACCCAGACGCCACAGCCTTAAAGCTAAATGAGTTCACTAACGATTTGGCCATCGGGCAATATGGGTATGGGGCGACCAGAAGAAGTTAAAGTATGTTGGTGCGCATCAATTCCCAAATGACGATACATCATCGTAAGTACATCGGTTGGACTGACTGGTCGATCGATAGGGATTTCGCCTTTCGAATTGGTGGCTCCGATAACTTGCCCCATTTTCAAGCCACCACCGGCAAGTAAGATGCTCATCACCGCTCCCCAGTGGTCTCTTCCTCCTGTCGCATTGATCCTTGGAGTGCGACCAAATTCGCCCCACACTACTAACAGCACTTTGCGATCGAGTCCGCGCTGATATAGATCTTCAACTAACGCTGATACAGCCTGATCCAGTGGTGGTCCACTGAGGTCCATGCCGCGCGACGGGCCCAATGAACCATCCGCCGGCCGGTTATCGTTTACGATGTTCAAGTGCCAATCCCAGCACAGCGAATCGGGGGCCGTATTGAGCGTTACGAAAGTTACGCCCGCTTCGACCAATCGCCTGGCCAGCAATGCAGATTGTCCCCAGCGGTGATGTCCATAGCGTTCGCGGGTGCGAGCGGATTCGCTATTCAAGTCAAACGCTTGGCGCGCTTGCGCAGTCGTAATCATGTTCAAAGCGGATTGCTGGAAATGATCGATCCCGTCCATCATGCGCGAAGTATCGAGAGCTCGCGGAATGCGATCTAGAAATTCGAGCAATGACTGGCGATCTCCCAATCGATCCAGGGTGATGTCGTCAGCCAGTTTTAGACTCGCAGTCGCCGTGGATACCGGCGCGAGCTGAAAACGGTCTACAAACGGATCTTGGTAAATCGTTAATGGATTGTGGCCAGCTCCCAAGTGCCCTGGACCCATTACTTCACCGATCTCTGGATTGCGAGTTTGCTGTTCTGACAACAGCACATATGCAGGCAAGCCCAGTCGACGCGCTCCGCAGAATTTGGAAGCGATGGAACCATTTGAAGGATGAGATGCCTTATTGCGAGTCCCAGGGTATCCCGTTGTACACCAGTGTGCACCGACAAAGTGCCCATCGGTCGAATGCGTGACGCTGCGAATTATCGCCGTACGGTCAAGTACCTGAGCGATGCGCGGAAGTTTCTCGCATATGCGGACACCAGCTAATTTGGTTGCAACCGTACCGTAGGGACCTCGATATTCGATCGGTGCATCCGGTTTAGGATCGAAGGTCTCAAATTGGCTTGGACCACCTCCCAACCAGATTTGAATGATGGCGGTATCGGAAGCGGTAGCATGAGGAGTCGTCGTTCCCGTCCCTGCCTGAGCTTGTAATCGCAACACATCCGACAACCCCAGTCCAATTCCTCCAGCCATCAATGTTGTGGCCAGGCATTGCCGACGGTTGATTGTTGGTGAGCGATAGGCTGGGGAGGTCATGGCAATCTTTCCTGGGCGGGGATGTGAATCACAGTCATTGCACAGCAGTCCCACGAGCGACCGCCACGATTCACATTCCAGGTAATGTACAACTTGTCGTCGGCTGGGTCGAGCGCAGTACTGAAAGTGCCCACCGGCGTGGCCCCAATCGTCTTCTGAAAATAGGGATGCAGAAACGCGAGCACTTTGTGCTTGTGCGTCTTCACGTCAAACTGAACGACGGGTGTTCCATCGTTTTCTGCACCACCATGGGCACCAGGGACGTAATATAGGTACCTGCCTGTGGAATCGATATCGATTGAAGTAATATAATTAGCTGATCCGACTGACGCAGGGGCAAGCTCGCGTGACGTTTCAGTTCGAGTGTCAAATGCGTATAACTTGCCGTCAGTGTCTTTATCCCCTTTGCCCACTGAATAGACAATTCCTTGTACCGTCTCCTCTGTCGCGGCTCTTAGCCCTATAGTTGCATTGATGGACTCTGGAGCAGAAACTGATTGGGGATCAAAACGTACAAGTTGACCAGCGTCTTTCCCAGGGACAAAGTAAACACGCCCCGTCGATTTCGCCAAGATCATATAACGAGGTGGCCCATTGGGGCCTTCAAAAATAATTTTGCGTTGAGCTACATCGTACGCAAAAAAACGAATGTCCTTGCCAACTCCGGACGCTGTCCCACCGTAGAAGATCATCCGCTGGCCATCCAGCACGCTACAGGGAATACAGTGTTTAGGCACTGGACCCCAAGCCACAACTTCGCTACGTCCAGTTGCAGGATGGCTGCGCAAAATCCAATCACCGCGATATTGATGCTCGTCGGTAGTCACGGTAGTTGATCCACGGTGAGTGGCATAATACAACCAGCCATCACTTCCTAAGTCCAGGCGACTGTGAACTTTGCCGGGTTTGTAGCCTGCGACGTCCGCCAGCAAGGAAGTTACGTCACATAGCTGGCGCAATGACTTGCCGATCGGATCATACTCGTAGACATATGCATGCCCCTCAGGAGCCAAGTGGTCGCCAATCGCCGAATAGTACTTGCCGCCGACCGCCAGACCATCGCCCCAATTGGACCAGGGTTTGCCAAGATAGTCTTGTCCGGGGTAATACAAAAAGTCGATAGTGGGTGGGGCTTTCGCCACTTCCACACCGTCCCTGATCGAATCGCCTTTGACCAGTAAGTCCGCAGTGTGAACGGTCAAAACGGATTGGTTATTCGGCAGCGCAGGTGGAAACTTCAGTTCGGTTAGCTCGGCCCGCCGACGTTCTTGGCCGGCCAGCACACCTGCTAGAACCGACGCGATGCCCCACATCCAAATCATCCCCAATATATTCGACTTCATAGCAATTCCAGTTTTTTATGTGGCAGCGAACAGAATTGGGCGGCGCATAGATTGTGCGTTGGTTTAACCACTCAGATGTGTACACTATGGCTTGCAAGCTAGGGCAAAGCCACGTCCCAGACCTTCGCTCGACGTGACTTTCCGTCTGGTCCTTCGACGACTAAAGTGACTACGAACTCTCCACTTCGTTCATAGCGATGTGTGGGATGTTGATCGGTCGAAGTTGCCCCGTCTCCAAAATCCCACTTCCATGAATTGATCGTTCCCATCGACTCATCACGAAACGCTACGGTCCTAGGAATATTTTCCAGCACCTGAAATGACCAACGAGCCTCGATGGATTTGCGCAGCTTGGCCTCGAGCGGCATCAAACGAAATGCAACCAAGTCTGACGCGTTTCCGTACATCGTAGTTTTGTGCGACAGATTCCAAAACGCGTCATAGGTTTTGGCGGCTTCGTCATCATAGTCCAGAATTGCCCAAGAAAGCCCGACGACCTTATTCTCGATCAATCTCGTAGCAATCGCTCGTGAAGGGTCTGGCGGTGCAAAATCAAAAGGCGTAATAAAAAACTCAAGTACTAATTTGCCGTTCTGCCCATGCTTGAAATCGTAATGGGTCGCAGCATTGGCAAACGGCAAATCCTTGATCCAAGGTTGGCTGCCCCAGACCATAGCCCAATCCTTGCCCTCAGCCGGAGTAAAAATGTGATAGTTCTGTGCATGCACGCCATGAAACTCAAAATGAGTCTCCATCTTATTGCGCAAGCTCTCCACAGGATGCATCTGGCGGATCAGCGGTCCACCGGATAGATCGCCATCCACTACCACTTCAAAAATATCGTTGTGCAAATCGGTTGCGGCAAAATCCCAATAGTTGTCATAAGCTTCGTACAGAAAATAGAGTTGATTGAGTCCTTTGACCCAGCCGACCTTGACCGATACATCCAGATTTTTAGCATCTCGATTCTCACCGATACCTTTGACCGTCTCTTTCAATTGATTTGACCCAATGGCGTAGGAATCGGGAACGATGGACCAATCATCTGCCTGACCATCGATGCGCGGGATTTTGTCTGCTGGAAATTGAAAGATCTTGAATTCAATGTCCGGTCGTTCAAGGGCCCGGGCAACCTGCAGGAAGCCAAAGGCAAATGTCGATAACACAAGGAAACCGATACTCGTCGCATTGATAGCCAAATTTGCTCTCCTGATTTGAGTGTGTGTCAACTCGGGCATTTCGCAAGGTGACGCGGAATACGATCCTTCAACGGAGTTGGTAGGCAAGCGAGCCGTAACGACAAGACTAAACGTTATTTTTCGTTGTCGCCATTTTGACGCCCTGTCGAATTCGATAATGCTTCGACCTGTATCTTGTCGAACGCAGCGATCCCAGTCCCACCAAACAGACCGATCGAGACAATGGCTTCACGCGCATTCGCAGGAACTCGAATGATTTTGGATTCCGCTTTCCATTTGCGCGATCCGCGAAACGGACCGATCCACTGGACGCCCAAACTGGCTCGTTGGCCATCGAAAAACTGAATCGTAATAGCGGGCAGTTCATCGGCTGCAGTACCTGTAGTTGCTCCTTCTGTCTTAACGTAGCCCGACAAACGGATGCGGGGAACTAACGAGCCATCCAGGGCCATGCCCTGAAGCAACGAAGTTGGACGCCCTGCATCTTGGTTCGTAAACTGGACATAATGGTCGCCGGAAGGATTGCCTCCCGTCTCCCATGTGAGGCCACGCTGATAATACCAACCAGGCACATGGCCTCCTTCGTAGAGCGCCTCTTCGAAATCTGCATTGATCAGTTTCGGACGCGCTGGGTCAGCTTGTACTTGCCTTTGTGACTCGGCCGTTCCTGTCATAGGCACAAATAAAGTCGGGCGTAGAGCTTCTTTCTGTAATTCAGTTCCCTTCTTGCGCATCAAGTACAGAGTTTGCTGGTACCGTTCGCCGACCGGAATTACCAACAATCCACCGTCGACCAATTGATCGATCAAGGGCTGTGGCACACTTTCGGGACTGCAGGTAACAATGATTTTGTCGAATGGCGCATGTTCTGGCCAACCCTGATAGCCGTCACCAACTTTTACGAACACATTTTTATATCCCAAGCTCTTCAAGAGCCGTTCAGCTTGTTGACCAAGCTCTGGAACGATCTCGATCGAATAAACCTCCTTAACCAGCGGGCTCAAAACCGCTGCCTGATAACCACTGCCCGTTCCGATTTCCAGAACTCGATCTTGAGACTGAGCTTTTAACTCCTGTGTCATGAACGACACGATGTAAGGACTGCTGATGGTTTGTTGCGAGCCGATCGGTAGGGCACGATCAAAGTAGGCTTGTGGACGATGTTTTTCGGCCACAAACAAATGGCGGGGTGTATTGCGAATGGCTTCCACGACGCGCTGATCGGTTATACCACTAGGGATAATCACTTCGCGAACTAATATATCTCGCGCAGCGGCATAGGCATCTTGCTCGGGAATTTGCCCCTGTGCAATCGCCATCATTGAAACGTACGGCACGATCAATACAATCCATACTACAGAAACGAACCTCCACGAATCTCGGAGTGCGGTAAAACGTAATGTGCGTAGATGCATTATGCGATCCCATGAGGGCATTGGAATAAGCCGCTGTGTAACGGGCCTTTAGGGTAACTGGCCTTTAGGCGAAACGTAGCTGTCCTCGAGCCGAAACGTAGCTGGCTTCGAGCCGAAACGCGGTCCAGCGCCTGTTTTTATCGCCAGTTGTTGTGGCTGCAGAAACAGGAGAACGAGTATCCAACTGAGCTATGTTGTTCAGCTCCCAAACTCAAACTCAGTCTAACCGAAGTATTAAGTCTACGCGAACGCGACCCGCCCTGACAACCAATCTAGCAGCTAACAAAAACATCACAGTCAGAATAACGTGTCTATTTACGACATGTTGAATTGGCGGCACATTAGAATCCGTGAGGAGATTCGCTATCAATGTTGCTTACTGCCGCTTAGATGAGCATGTTGCCGGATGCTGGCAAAAACCACTGTCTGCCGCAATTAACGAGCGTCGATAGTTTGCATGGCTACACGGACCGTAGTCGAAAACTAATTCAGCAAGGACGCAAAAGATGAAAACTCAATTCCGAATAATCTCTGCCTCAATTGTGTTGCTGTTTGCTGGTGTCGTGAATATCGGACTGGCCAAGAATCCGCACACCGGTTATCTACCGACTTACTACGAACGTCCCACGTTAAATGACACGTGCGACCCGCGCCCCAACATTCTGCCGGACCAGCTCTACAATCATCACACACCCTATCGTCGAATCTACAATCGGCCACGCGATGTGTTTGGCTATATTGCACACGTAATCGAACCTACCAGCCAAGAAGCTATGACTTGGTGGGAAAATAAATGTGCGGGACGCTACGATACAAAAAACGCTCCCCCGATGTGCAAGAAATATTGGTATCCCAAACCTTGGGAGGCACTTAATGTCGAGCCTCGGCCAGATTTTGCTCGCCCGACCAGTCAAGCCAAAGAGTCGGCACAAACCGATGTGGCGACGGTTCGACAATCCCCGGACTTGAATGTTCAAGTCCCAGAACCAGTAGCTAAGTGAGCGCAGGTTTCATCCGACTTCGTGTGAGTCTAGATGCCTCTGACGTGCGCTGAACATCAGCGCACGTCCGCCCCCAAATTTCACTTTCATCGCTCATGTGGTTACCAACCGGACCGGCCGAACCCGGAGGTATTGCCGCCTGAGCCAGATGATCCTCCTGTCGATCGCGAGTTGTTTCCCGAACTCCCTAATCCACCGCCCAAACCACCTCCGAAGCCTCCACCGAACGGAATGTTGATTGTCGGGGGACGCATCGCGGCTTCACGCGCACGACGACTTCGTTCGTTAGCAAGTTGTTCTTCCATGCGACGCCGGGCAACTTCACGTTCTGCTTGTTGGATTCCCAGCAGCGCTGCGGCAGCAGCCAAGCGGCTTAGTTCCAAGACTGCGGCATAATTCCCTATCTGTAGATTTGAACGCGCACGTTCCAATTCCGTGACACCTGGGGAACCGGCAACGCGACTGCCCCATGCCCCTGTCCACTGCTCTGCTTGATATACCGATCGGGCCGCTTGTTGGAATGCGGTTAGTGCTTGATTGGCGGTCTGTAGTTCCTGGCTGAGAGTTGACGCAGCCGACGATATTTCGGTTTGTAAACGCGATGCCCTTTCATCGACCACTTGCCAATCACCATGTGGCACTCTTAATTCCCGTTCAACTGCTGCCAATTCTTCTTGCAGTGCGGCAATGCGATTACTCATGTCCGTCGTTAAGGGACTATCTGCGATACTATCGGACTGCGATTGGCGCACAAACTGACGAGCCATGTCCATTTGCTTGTTAGCACCCGCCACGGCTCGGCCAGCCTCAGCATGTGCTTGAGCGTCCGAAACAAGTTGAGCCTGCAATTCATCTAACCGCTTGGCCGCCATCGCAATCATCGCCGCTGTTGCAAAGGGATCGACAGGACGATCCTGGATATCCAGTTCTCTCTGATGTTGGTCGATGAGCGCCGCAACCTGTTCTACATCCACCAAGGTTTGCTCACGGATCAATGGATCGCGAGCTTTGGTCTGTAGGGTTTGCAAAGTTGACTGACTTTGCCTTTGAGCAGACTGATTCTCGCGATTCTGTTTTTCGAGACGGACAAATTGTTGCGACACTTGCTCCAAACAACCTTGCGAAGTAGCCAATTCATGTTCACAGTGTGCAAGTTGGTCAGCCGATTCGAGAATCCTCGCAGCTCGATAGCTCTCCCCTGCGGCCTTAAGTGCTCTACTTGCTTGAGCTGCCGCTTGGCTTGCCAGCTCAATCACCGTGTCGACGCTGTGCGATTCATCCGATACGTTGACTCCTTTAGAATCGATTTGTCCTAAACTGGCAGGAGCTTGGCTAAGCACAAGTGCGGATGAAGTATACAAAGGGCGAATCCGATTAGCTTCCGCCAGCAGTCGCGGAACTCCTGCCTCGACCTCAGTCAACTTTGTTGCGAGCGATCGTACGCGTTCATCATAGGAATCAATCCCCATTTGCGTGCGGTCGATGATCTGTACAGCACGTTGTAATTCGGCTCGGTAAGTATCAATCGACTCTGTGGCTGCTTCGACACGTCCATGTTTCAGAAGAGTTTCGGCAGCGTCCAGGTTTTCTTTAG
>CAZVBC010000003.1:0-51705 GCA_964625155.1 uncultured Pirellulaceae bacterium | reverse complement strand
GTCGGCCTTTATTGGCACTTGGTCGACTTGATTTGGATTTACCTATTTCCGTTGTTGTATTTGATTACCTAACCTCACTCCGGTAAATACCGTATTTAGCTCGACAGTTACCCCTAAGAATTTGGATTGATACTGTGTCAGCTTCAACGCACGCCAACCATGAACATAACGCTACCTCAGAGCAGCATCATGGATTTTCGCACCCGATGCCTGTTTGGCAATTGCTGACGGTGTTTTTTGCATTGATATTCTTGACCGCTCTAACAGTAATTCAGTCGAAGTTTGACTTAGGGAATCTAGAGATTTGGTTGTCGCTGTTTATTGCCACCATTAAGGCATCGTTGGTGATCTTGTTCTTTATGCACATGATCCATGATAAGCCACTTAATGCAATTGTATTCATCAGCTCGTTTATATTCGTGGCGTTGTTCCTGGGTTTTGTGCTTATGGATGCGCACAACTACAAGGATACAGTGGAGTTGCAGGAGGCCCCGCCTGCAGTAAGTCCATGATCTGCGACTCATTGAAACACAGCGATCTCTACAGTTCTGTGCATCCCCTTTTGGCCCAAGGGCTGAAATGGTTGGCCGTTACTGCCATCGGTGACTTGCCTAAAGGGAGACATGAGATTCAGGGTGATGCCCTGTATGCGATGGTCGATGAATATTCAAGTCGACCGTTTGAGCAAACGAGATTTGAAGCGCACCGTATTTACGGAGATATTCAGTTAATTATTAGCGGCTCGGAAGCGATCGACGTTTGCGACATCGAACGATTGGATCTGACAGAGCAATACGACGCGCAGCGTGATGTATCGTTTTTCTCGCCACGGGGGGACGCCACGCGGTTGGTTCTAACCGCAGGTGATTTTGCCGTTTTCTTTCCCAATGATGGTCACCGCCCGCAAATTTCGACTGGCAATCCACAAATGGTGCGCAAAGTCGTTGTCAAGTTTCGTTGTGCGACTTGATTTTCTGATATCACGTCCTACCCTCATACCGGCTCAGCGGTTTTCAAAGTCTACTTGGGGGCTGAGCGGGGTTCTAGTGGCTTTGTCTTGTGATTCTGGACTTCGTATTTGAATAGTGGTCTTACGTTGCCCAAGACGCACTATTTCGGGACGAATTATCTGATAACGAGGCAAAGAAGAAATTCTCAGCAAACAGGTAATGTATGTCCAACAGGATAAGGTAGGGAGAGGTCGAATACGTAATTGTAGATTGGCTGCGTGGGAAGATTTCGAATAACCGTTTCAGGGTAACTGATCAACAACCAGGTACATCGGATTTGCGCATTGGTCTGTGGTCTTGCAAGATCATAGAATGATCTTGCTTCGTGCACTTGGTTATTGAGTGGCTACGTTTCATGTCGCATTTTGCTTCGTAGGCAGATTGGTTTTATGTTTAAACGGATGTCGAAAGACTGGTGGCTGTGGCTGCTCACGCTCGGATTATTGGCGGTTGGCCTCAACGGGTTGAGGCGGGATCAATCTAAGGGAAATGTCGTATTAAAGATGACTGCGGGAGATGCGAATGGCTTGCGACATCGGCTGGCACTCGATCTTGCGCGAGAAGCGGTAAGTGAAAATGTGACGATTGAAGTCAAGCCTACTTCTGGATCTGAAGCAGCCTTGGCGGCACTCAATCGTGGAGAATTTGATATCGCCTTGGTTCAGGGAGGACTCGCGACGAACTCACTCGGGCCGATCAAGCAGGTAACGGCACTACATATTGAACCGCTGCATCTGCTGGCAAAACCCGAAGTGGTTGAGAGTATTGCTAAGGCAGGATTGAATAGCTTGGCGGGGCGACGCATTAACCTCGGTTCTGTTGGAAGTGGAACCAACGCTCTAGCTAGCGAAGTTTTGACGTTTGCGGGGCTGCGCGGCAGCGGCTCGCAAGGACCAGCAAACTTCACGCCTGATACCTTGAGCTATGCGGAACTGATGACCAGAGATTTCAGCGACTTACCCGATGCACTATTTACTGTCTCGTCGCTTCCTTCTCCTATCGCCAGTTTCATGATCGAACGGCATGGTTATCGTTTGATCCCGCTGACGTTTGGCGACGCTCTTTCTTTACAAGCGTTTTTGGAACTAGGGCAGCCATTGCAAATCGGTGAAATCGACAAGCGACATATCTATAGTTCGCACATTCCAAACCACACCTACAGCGTACGATTGGCTGAGCCTCGTCAGCCGCTAGAGACAATTGGGACTCGATTGTTATTGGTGGCACATCAACGTGTACCCGGCGAAGTGGTCAAGCAATTGTTGGATGTGCTTTACAATTCGAGTATTGCAAGAGCTGAACGTCCCGCATTAGACGCAACGCTGCTCGACTTGCCACCTGAGTATCCCGCACATGCCGGTGCCGAGTTGTATCGTCAACGCAACAAACCATTGATTGCGGGCGACGCGGTCGATTACTTGGAAAAGCTCTTGGCCATACTTGCGACTGTACTTGGTGGAATGTTTTTCGTAATCCAATGGTACCTTCGATCGACACAGCGCAAACGCGAAGTCAATCTAGCGAATTACATGAAACGAGTGATCGCAATCGAATGTGAAATCACTCGCAATGAAGCGTCGTCCAATTTAGATCTGCCAAGTTTGATTCGTTTGCAACGAGAATTAACAGAAATTAAAACCGACGCGGTACACCGCTTTGCCAGTGGCGAGCTGGAGGGTGAGGCATTGATTCAGGGATTCTTGTCGCTGATCAACGACGCACGTCAGCAACTAACGCGATTAATTTTGCATCAGCGGGAGAATATCGAACATCTTTCCGCTGAACAGCATCGTAGTTCAGAGGAGATTTGGCACGAACAAGCCATTGCGTCAGGGCAAGACATTCACGCTAGCGGCCAAGTTCCCGTTCGTTGCTCCAGCAAATAAAAAAATGAAGCCAGGTGTAGCTGTAGCTGACACGCGGTTGCTGAATTCCTCGACAGCTCTAGCTGTTCGCCGATGAGTTTGTGTGAATGTTCTTGTCGGATCTCGCAGGTTTCATTTCCGGAACACCGGGTTTTTCGTTAAGCACGGGGCCTTCCCAATTTCTGCTTTGGCTGTGAATGTGCCGAGTGATGGTACGCGGATTATCTGTGCTAAATCGTTACAATCCAAATTTTCAGCGAGAATTACCGACTCCTTGCTTACGTTTTGCGGGGTGCGAGCGATCGACGGCTGTATTTGATGCCATGTTCTAGATGAGCGGGACGAGTCTTGACGCGTCGATGCTGGACTCGTCCCGCGTTCCTCGGAACAAGAACTTCTTATGATACTGCCCAGTTCCGTACCATCTGAATCGACTATCTGGGCGCCTGGCCGACATGTCAGCCAACTCGATGGTGTACGTGGGTTAGCCATTCTTGTGGTCACGATTTACCGGTTTGGTAAACACTTTCCTGAAGATCACTGGCTCGGGAAACTCGTTCACGCTGCTGTACAATTTGGTGACACTGGGGTGGAGCTTTTTTTTGTTCTCTCCGGGTTTTTGATCACGGGTATCCTGATTGACGCGAAGGGCACGTCCCATTTCTTTCGCAATTTCTTTGCTCGACGAAGTCTCAGGATCTTCCCGCTTTATTTTGGAGCGTTGTTTCTCTTACTTGTGTTATTTCCTTCGGTGGGCATTGCTCCGTCGGCATTCCAACCAGCCATTGACCAGCAGTTTTATTTGTGGACTTATTTGACTAATGTACAGATGAGCATCCAGCAGGAGTGGTGCTTTGGTCCGCTGGACCACTTTTGGTCTCTGGCTGTAGAAGAGCATTTCTATTTGCTGTGGCCGATCGTCATCTTCTTTTTTTCACCTCAAGTCAGTCTTCGCCTAGCGTGGGTGTTAACAGCTCTGATCGGAATGGGGCGTGTCGGCTTTTGCATTGTGAGTTCCAACGCTGTGGCTCCGGACGTGTTGAGCATCTTTCGATTTGATTCGCTGTTGATGGGGGCGATCTTGGCGTTACAAATTCGCCAGCCGGGCGGATTGGAGCCCTTGCGCAGATGGTTATGGATCGGCTTTCCCGCTCTATTCTTGTTTGCTGCAGTGCTGTTTCTCAAAGGTGGACGGCTGGCCACAATTCCCCTGACGGTTATTCCACTGCTGTGGACATGCATGATGATCTGGCTGCTGACATCCTCACCGCGATCTCGATTCGCTAACATTTTTGATTGGAAATTCCTGCGTTTGCTCGGCAAATACAGTTATGCGATGTACGTGTTTCAGAGCCCATTGATACCGTTGACCGCGAGTGTGTTCTCGATGGCTGGCTTGGCCAGTTTTTTTGAGTTGGTTCCTGGATTGAATTGGTTGGTCAGTACGCAGGTGCTTGGCGGGTTGGCATACATTGGCATCATGTTCTTGCTCACGTACGGTGCTGCCGTTCTCAGTTGGTATACCATCGAAAAACACTTCCTGAAACTCAAAGATCGATTTGCATCGAGCTCCGTATAAGTCATGTTTTCAGCGTGCATCCATGGAGCGGGGCAATTATTCGCTGGTCAGATTCAGTGTCTTGATTTGTTTGGCAGCAGAAGTGAGTTGGTCGACGATTTGCTCGCTGGAAACATAGCGGTATTCGACGGCTGCATGATATTGAGGCCGCTGCTGGAATCCACGTTGAAACTCAAGCACGCGGTCGACTTCTTCTTCTAAGGAATTCAACCACTGAGGGACATCTAAGCCGACGCCTGTAGGTTGTTCCATCATCAGCTTACATTCTTCAATGAGGACTTCGAAACTGGTCGAGGCTTGGCCAGTTTGTCGAAAGTATCTGATGGCAGGTCCGACCAGAGCTTTCATGCGATCAATTGTCATTGGACGGACAAAGCGTTCTTGCAGACGGTCGGCCACTGTGGGCATGCGCATGGCATATTTTTGCTGTAACTTGGCCAGTTGTTCAAGGTACATTTCCGATTCCCGGCCAATGCGTTCGGCCAAAGCGCGGCGCCACTGTTGAGCCGCTTGGTGACAGCCGCTGCGCACCAGGACCTCATGAGTCCAGAAGATCGGTTTTAAATTCCAGCAGACGCGATCGTACCGAACTCGCAAGCGCAGAAAGTCGAGAAACATGTACAGCATCTCGCCACGATCTGATTGTGTGGTCGTACTGTTGTAATCTCGATATTCGCCATAGTGATCGATGATTGCTTCCAGTACGATTCCCAACATCTTTTCAGCATGATCTCGCGCCAGCACACCGTCTTCGATGGCGTCCAGCAGCGGAGAAACCTCATCTGTTGCTCCCTGTTCAGCGACGCTATCTAACCAGCGACCGATACCCTGGTGCAAGATTGCGCGCACGTTGGTCAGCTTTAAAAAGCTCTGTGTGAATAATGAACCGCCGTAGCGTTGGATGAAATCGACCAAGAGCTTCCAGTGGTGTTCGTTTTCAACGGACTCCAAAACGCTCAATCGCAAAGTTCGGCTGTGCTGGAGCCAACTACCGAGCAGGACTTCGGTCAATTGCTCCAGCACCAGGATCAATTCTTCGCTATCGGGTTCTGCATCGCCGAGTGAGTCGCCGTCATGAATGTCCAAATTCGGAATCTGCATGGCTCGGATTTCGGCCGAGGCGTTAGGTTGCTGTTTAAGTCTGGCCAAATGCCAGGAAAACGCATTCGCAACCGTGGCTCGCACCATGGCTTTGTAGCCCAGTTGAAACAAGTCGTCAAACTCGGTAACCGCGCCGGGGCCAACTGGATTCTGGTGCTCCATGTAGCGAGCGGTCTCGATTAACTGGCAAGCTTGAAAGAACAATCCTTGCCGAGGCAACCAAGACAGTAAATGCGAGAGTACGCGACGGCGCAGACGCACGCTGTAGATCTGCGCTGCGTCGCCACCTCTTGAAAGCGGAATGTAGAGCAGGCGTTTGGATCGCAATGCGGCCAGCAATTTTGGAAAGCTTTTTTCGATTTGTGCATAATTGCCATGCATCAAGCAGCCCAGGATTTCGATCGCCAATCGATCGTCTTCTGGTAAGTCATTGATTTCCGCTTGCGTATCGGCATCAACTACGTTATTTCCATGCAGCGTTGCCAACAATAGGCGGCGAGCGTCGGAAGTTTCTAAAGTTGTGGTCACGATGCGGTCGAGCAGTGACTCTTTAATCATGCGCAGGCGATCGTAGCGCGCCATCGAGTCTTGATCCGCACCACTGCGAGCAATGGCGTAGTCCGCTGCTTGTTCCAATAGGTTCAATAGACCTTTACGATTTGCAGCGGCTTGTTCGGCCCAAGCTTTCATGGCTTGTAAACTGGAGCGACGCGACTTCTCGTCGTGTTCCATTTCGCTGCGCATCTGTCGGCTGAGAGAAACACCCTTCCACATTTGCGCCAGAGCATTGAGAAAGGTCAGGTGGATACTTAAACGATTGGCTTCTGCCAGTATCTCGTCTTTGTTGTCTGTACCTTCTTCCGACGTTTCTGCATCGATACCATCATCGGTACTATCTTTGTAGACCACATCGTCGTATGCCGCATGAAACAGAGTTTGATCTTCGTCTTCATCGGTTTCACCATCGGAGTCGAAATCATCGCCGCCCGAGACGGCTAGATCGCTACGTCCGCGCCGGCGGCCTTTGCCTTGCGACAATTGAAAGGAAGGTGCTTGCCAATACATATCTCCGTTGGCTTCGAGATAGTCGAAGAACTTTAGAATGATCGTCCACTCGGGAGTCTTGGTCGGCATACGTCCGTTAACTTGACCGGTCAAGGTCTGTTCCAAACGCTGCAGCCATTGGCGAGCCAGATCGGAAAACGATGCACTACCACTCTGCAATCCGACTCGCGACGCTTGGCTGAGCCAGTGCACCAGCAAACCCATCGAAGCGACAAAGTCATTGCGTTCGAGCAGTGACTCGACTACCAATGCATAGGCTTTGGGAGAATCAAACAGTTCTGCGTGGGGAGCCCAGAATTTGACGTCACCAGCTTCGGCGCCACCGGCGTGCCACAAACCCAATGCGGTCGCGACCAAGCGCGCCGAATTGTACGTTTCTTGTGGATCGGTTGCCTGTACATCGCTGACCTCATGTGCCGCAAACTGCCGCCACCACTGAGTTCCCGACTGCAGTTGCTGTTGAGCGGATTGGCAGAGTTCTTTTCGGCCTGAAGCGGCCGCTTCGCGCCAGATTCTCGATTGGAGCGCGAATACGTGTTCAATGAGACTGACCAGATCATCGATGCGATGGTCTTGTACCGCCGAATCAGGTCCATGAAAGCGCGCGAAATTACCCGAAAAACCGAGTATGTTCCATGGGTCGACGATGGCCCCACATTCAATACCGCGAAAGATCAAATCCATAACTTGCGGCGGGATGGCTGCCGCCTCGTCCACCGAGTTGACTTGCAAAAAGTGATTCCCGGCGGTGATGAGACAATCAATTCTGGCGATCAAGCGAGCGGATGGTACTGGCACAAAGTCCGATTGCTCTTTTGCTGCCGAGGCATGTCCCATGCGTGCAAATAGTCGAGCCAATTGGACATGTTCGAGCTGGCTGGCACGCTGTCTGGCAAGGTGTGTATTGAGATACTGTCGTGCGCCACCAAAGGGTTGTCGGCGAATCTTCTGTTCTTCTAGCAACCTGGCCAAGTGACTGCCGGTTTGACGTTCCAGCAACTGTTCATAAAACTCGTCGCGATATTGGGCGATAATTGGCAACAGACTGGCGAGCGTAACGGTCGAAGCAAAGGCACCGGGTCCACTTCCGCAAATGCCCGAAGCCATCAACATCGTACCGGCCAGTACTGCCGCAGCTTCGAACAACAATTCATCACGTGGCAATTGATCCTCTTCGTCCACTCGCGCCAGCAGTGCATCAAGCGTGACTTGCTGGATGACAAATCGCCGAAAATTCCCGCTGCCGTCGATGTGATTGGGGTCCCATTGCCCAAAATGATAATTGGGACGGCGATTGACAGGATGATCAAAATCGTAGGCTCGCGGATCCAGTGCCAATTCGTCTAGCATTGCGAGATCAAAACTCGCGCGATGCAAAATGTCGGCAGCCGTACTTTGCAAAATGTCGATCGCTTGACTGATCACAGCTTCATATGGACCTGCGGTAACTCCGACTCCTGCAATGTAAAGCGGGATGGGCCGAACCCATTCGTGAGCGTACGGCTCGAGCCGTCGTCCCTCGAGGACTGCCACCGGTCGGTAACCGACAAAGTCGTTGAGATGCCGGATTGCACCTTCGACGATGCGGTCGATTTCGTCCCATGGTCCGCCTTGCTGCAATATCGCCTCCATAGCGCGACCTAAAAAGAAGCCGTTGAAGACTCCCTCGGGCTCTTGATGGAAAAGCAAATCGCGATGAAAGTCCAGATAACTGGGAAGCAGATACAACCACAACAATTCCAGCAACGCGTTAGCTTGCTCACATTCTTGGAATGCCGAGTTGGACTCCGGAAGGACGACGATCAAATCCTGTAACCACTGCTGTATCTGTAACCAAGCGGGCATACCCGCATAGGGACTGCCAGGCAGGGCTGCAGCATAGAGCCTATTAAGCGAACACAAAGTCTTGGGATCTGGTTTACCTGAGGAGAAATTCAGATAACCAAGCACTTGGACAAGGTCCAGAGTCTTGGGGTCGTCTTCCTTTCGCTGTGACATTTCCACGCAATTCACCACCAGTACCCGCTGTCAGAATGGCCCAGGGGGCGAAGATAACCGTAAGCTATTCCAACGCCAAACAATAAACCGAGCGGCGATTGAAATTTACCGCGAAACCGGAGTGCTTGCGCACTTCCGCTATTTTTTTTAGCGGTGCAGCGCAAGCTGCCCGATATGTTGTTTTCTACCGCTCGCCTAAGTGTTTCCAAACGGGCAACTCCTGTTTTCTACGGTCGAAACTTGTCTGCCAGCCTTGTCCAAAAATCGAAATCGTATCGCCGCTGGCCGTTTACTGTCGAGCAATATCGCTGGCAGGGTATGGGGTTCTTGCGATTCCGTTCAGCAACTTGGATTATAGGGCTTGGAAATAGTTTGAGACGGAACAACCTCCAATCGGTAAAATACTAATCAGCCGCTTACGCTAGCTGGGCGGAGTAGTTTCACCCACAATATTCCCAGTCATGTCATTGATGTGGTGAGGCTCGCCGTACTGGCAAAAAAGCCCAAGAATGCACATGGTATTGGCACAAGGCAACTTGGTCTAGTGCATAGCAGCTCAGTAGACGCTAAACTAATGTGGTGTGAGTGGGGGGCTGGAAGTGGTGCCTAAATGCAGTTGATTCGCGGCGACATTTCTCTTAATTGCTTGGAAATAATGCACTGCAATATTTGCAGCAATTTGTTTACGCTCGAAACTTAGTACGGCATTCTTTTATGCGGACCAGAGTAATCAGTTGTTGTTGGCTCGCCGGGGTCTGCCTGATCTCAATGTATGCTACTGCGCAGGATTTTCCAAAGCAGTTCCCAGAAGCATTCCAGCAAATGTTTGAGCAGTTTGCGAGGGAATCCAATCGATTTATGCCGGGCTTCATGGGCGAGATTCCGCCCGACGAATTGGCTAGGCTCGAGCGTGTGCCGATCAGTTTGAACGAAGAAAATCGGTTTGGGCAACAAGTCCTCGACGGATATTTGGACGCCTTAAAAAAGCAAAGCAAAGAAGTAACCCAACGAGGACGCGACGTCGATTATTTGCTTGCTCTGGCCAATACCATTAAGCCCATGTTGAAGAACGCGAACAGGTATCGGCAGCTCGACATTCGTATTGTGCAAACTGATGCGACTGACGCATATTCAATTCCGGGTGGTCATCTCGTTTTTACTTCAGGCCTACTCGCTGACGTGCAGTCGGAAGCGGCGCTAGTCGGAGTTGTGGCTCACGAACTGGCTCATTTGGATCGTGGTCACCAATTGATAGCGCTCAAGCAATCAAAATCATCCCAGCAGAAGTTGGATTTTCGTAATGGCATGCTGGCTATCGCCGTCCTGGCTCGTCCCGCTCGACCAGAATATGAGAAGGAGGCAGATGCGGACGCAACTCGGTGGATGATTCAAGCCGGATACGACGCGCTCGAACTGGCCCACTTGCTCGTACAGTGGGATCAGCGGCAGGACGCACAAACACCTTGGATGAACATGATGCCTCCTTTTATTCGTTCGCATCCGGACCCAGGTCGACGGGCACAGACAATAGCTGAATTGGCGTCGCAAACCAAGCAGCATAATCTCTACGTGGGCCGGAGAAATCTCTCCGAAAGAATCCCTAAGTCCAAGAAAATGTTTGCGGAATGAACTCAATGGAAAATACCAATTGGTCAGCGTCGCGACCATTGAGTATATGCCTTCTGGTGCCCAAAGTGTCTCGTCCAATTAGCCGACGGATCAGTCCCAAACCAGCCGTAAGCGTATGGGACTTTGGGGGGCAGGGTTCGCACGGGTAGCTTGGGAACTTCTTTGGCTAGTACTCGAACCTCGACATTCGAGTACTTCCCGTTGTTCCAGGGAAATTGCGGGATCATCGCATCATGGCCACTCGCAATTCCGGCGACCGCCCAAAAAATCGCTAGGGTGTGCAACATCGAAATAACCGCTAACACATGAGATTTGCTTGAGAACATGCGGCTTTTCCCAAAATGTGCGAGTTTGTATTATTGTCTTATCAGTACCTGAAACAAACGTAGCTTGTATTCTCACAGGTAGTCATTGACCTCGCTAGTTTTCCGGTGGATTGTGTCCGTTGTAGCGGGTTATGGCAGCGAGCAAAGCGACGAAAGCCACTGTTTCATAAGAGGATCGGCTGACTTTTTGTTCAACAAAGTAACCGGAAACGTCTGGACGGGATTACCCCAAGTTGCCAAAATGAACACTGGGGAGAAGTGCCTGCCTTTCCGTCTTGTCTTAGAAAAAGGGGATCCTTATGCGTCGCTCTTCTCGAATCGGCTTTACGCTTGTCGAGCTGCTGGTTGTAATCGCGATTATCGGAGTGCTGGTTGGGTTATTGTTGCCCGCAGTACAGATGGCGCGCGAAGCAATGAGAAAGGCACAGTGCTTGTCGAACATGAGGCAAGTGGCGATCGGAATTCAGAGTTTTGAAAACTCAAAGAGACGTTACCCAGGTTATCTTGAGATCTACGGAAACGGAACGTCCAATGTCGGGAAAATCGGATCGTGGGTGGTTCCGATCTTGCCGTATCTGGAACAGAATCCGGCTTATGAGTTATGGGCAAGTAGTTCGGAAAACGCGAATTGGATTTCTGCCGGTAGCGACCCCGAACAATTTGCAAGGTTCTATCCCAACGTACCGCAATTGATTTGCGCCAGCAACCAAATTACTGTGACCAAGCAAAAGGTTGCTCGCAACAGTTTCGTGTGCAATGCTGGCTTCCTGCCAGAAGTTGGCAAGCCGCTCCCTCCACAATACACTTCAAACTCTTCAGAGAACTCTGTTCGGTCACAACGCATTCAAAATGGCGTTTTCACAAATCAATTACCGACTGTTGCGAATACCGTCACAGTATTCGGGCGAAACACTAGCGCACCGGTAAAGGTCCGCGCAGATTCAATCAAGGATGGTCTTTCAAGCACGATGGCATTATCCGAAAACTTCCAAGCCGTGGAATGGAGTTACTATCGCTTGAATGATGATTCAACCAGATTCAGTTTAGGCATGGTTTGGCTGTATCGAGATGGTCCCAATGGTAAAGTTACTGCTGGGCGAAATGCGCCCGCACCCGTCCAGCCAGTTAATCTCATCAATGGGCCCAAAGGGCAATTGATCCAAGCGCCCGTCAATAACCTAGAAAGTGGAAGGCCTTCGTCCGGACATACCGGTGTAGTGAATGTAGGATTTTTAGATGGCAGTGCCAGAGCAATCTCCGACGAGATCGAGTACGCCACTTACCAAAACCTAATGACTCCTCAGACCAAAGGTAGCGATATGCCTAACACGTTTCATGTCCTGCCGGCAGACGTCAGCGAGTAAAGTTGATCAACTTAATCGATCCACTCATTCTCGAAATTGAAAACAACGCAGTCCTCCCTTTCTTCAAAATGAAAGGGAGGTTCTTTTTTTGAGTTAGCAAAGCGATACCTAGGCGTCGAATCTACGGACGATAACCACAGAATTGATTCCCAGCATGCCGAAGGAATTGTTCAAGATGTAGTTGGCTCGCGGAATTTCACGTGGTTGATTGGTGACCAAGCCCGGCAAGGCACAATCGGGATCTAACTCGTCCACATTGATTGTCGCGTGGCAGATGCGGTCCTTCATGCTGGGCAAATTGCCGGCCAATTCCAGCGCTCCGGCCGCGCCCATAGCATGTCCAATGAAGCTCTTGGTATTGTTGAAATGAGTATTGGGACAATCGCGGAATACTTGACGCAGCGCTTGGCATTCCTGTGCATCGCCACTCATCGTACCGGTTGCATGCGTACTAACGATATCAATTGCATCGGCACTCAATCCGGCGCGTCGCAGCGCCAGCTCGACACATTCTGCTTGTCGTTCGGGATTTGGCAGGACGAAATCAGTGGCGTCCGTATTGATTGCGTAAGAAACCAACTCGGCAATGATTTGAGCACCGCGTTGTCGAGCGTCACTGAGCCTTTCCAGTACAAATAGGCAGGCTCCTTCAGAAACTACAATTCCGTTGCGGTGCAGGTCAAATGGCCGCGAGGCTTTCGTCGGATCTGCGTGTGTTGCCAAGGCGCCCTGGCTGCGGAAGCTGGCAAAGATTCCAAACGTATGAATACTCTCTGATACTCCACCAGCAATCGCTAGGTCGCAATCGCCGAGCCTGAGCATCTGGGCGCCCTGAACAATTCCAGCATTTCCGGCGGCACATGCCGCACCGATCGTATAGTGCGGACCAGTGACTCCCATGTTCAACGCAATCTCACCGGCAGGATTATTCGCGACCGTGCGAGGATTGTGATGATGGGACCAAAACTGAGTATCGTAATCGTATGC
Organism: uncultured Pirellulaceae bacterium; assembly: GCA_964625155.1. Taxonomy (GTDB): domain Bacteria; phylum Planctomycetota; class Planctomycetia; order Pirellulales; family Pirellulaceae; genus Aureliella. The sequence goes on along the minus strand of CAZVBC010000003.1, from coordinate 38,781 downwards.
TTTGATCTGATAGATTTCATTTTCGGTTTCGACATTGCCGTGTTCCGTAACACCGACATAGATACCGACTCGCGATTTGTCGATCTGCGACCAATCAATTCCACTACGTGCGATACATTGGTTTGCAGCCCAAATGCCAACGCTGCCTGCGCGCGTGCCACGTCGTACATCTTTTTTAGTTTGATATTTGGTCGCTTCAAAATTACAGACACCTGCCAGCGTGTCTCCCACGTAGCGGATCGAATAGGGCTGGACGCCACTGCGTCCATCCAGCAGATTTCGACGAAACGATTCCAGGTCATTTCCCAAAGGGCTGGTCAAGCCTACCGAGGTCATGACGATTCGTTGCTCGTCCGGCAAGAGCGACGTTTTATCGCGAGCAATCATGAATTCTCTCAACGAGTTCTAAGCTACAAAAAAACATCATTCCTGATTCTTGTCACTATATCCCTGGAGCAAATCGTATCCCAAACGCAAGCGTCACCTTGCATTTTCGATTTTAGCCAACCCAATCAAGTCACAGCGGATTCAGCATTGGTTACGTTGCCGTAAAATTGAAACGTCTACGGCGGTTTCCGTTTTCTGCTGTTCAGCTAATTAATGCCCTGATGGAGATAAGCGAGGAACGCCATATTTTCCAAGCTTTTTGAGCAAAGGGAAGCCCCTCGCATCTTAGTTCTCCCGATCGATCGCGATCGAGTGAGTTACCACATCCATTATCAGAATTTTCAGAACCAAGGTTTCTCGGCTGCAGCACACTGATTATTCTTCCAACCCCAGCAAACGTAGCGAATCACGCTGGATCATTTCTTCAAGCTTGTGGGTACTCAATCTGGGAAGTGCGGTTCCTTCCAGCATCTTGTTCAAACTGCGTAGGCCGTCAAGCGTTGCTTTGACCGTAGTAAAAGGATAGTCAGTGCCAAATAGTACCTTATCCCATACTCCGTATTCTTGTACGAGCATGAGGCTGTGGTAAAGCTGAAACGGACGATAGTGCAGTGCACTAATATCTGCAAAAACGCGAGGATGCTTGCGAATCACGGCCACGCATTCGCCTTCATACGGATGGCCAAGATGAGCCAGGATAAGTGTGACATCTGGATGACGAATTGCCACGGAATCTAAATGACGCGGGAGGGTGCATTCCAGGGGCGCTTGTCGAACAAACGTGGTTCCGGTGTGTAATAAGACCGGTAGCTGGTACCGTGCGGCATATTGCCAAACAGGCTCAACGCGTTCGTCGTCGGGACGAAAGCCTGCGTACATCGACAGCAACTTAATGCCGCGCAGTCCCAAGACTTCGTGACCAACTCGCATTTCTGATTCCCAATTGTCCTGTGTTGGGTCAACCGACATGAAGCCGATCAACTTATCGGGATGTTCAGCGACATACGCGGCAACGTGCGCATCATCCACCCAAACGCCACTGAGTCTTGCTTTGCCACCAAACACGATCGTGCGTACGTCGGGTACAGAAGCCGATTGATATTCGTCAAATCGAACCGTCAAGTCGACTTCGACACCTGCGCGTGCGCGAGTTGCTTGCAGACGAAACTCATCGGAAAAGTCACGTGGATACTGCCAAAAATGGCTATGTACATCAATGATCATGATATCAAAACTATACGTTAGTTCTGTTGAGGTTCCAATTCACGTAATGGATGCTTGCGATACAGCAACCAAAAGACTCCGGCAGCGATAAGAATCAAGACATAGACATTGAACATTGGATCCCACTGTTCGCGTCCTGAAAGACCTTTACTCTTTTGATAATCTGCGAAGACGCCTACGAACCAGAGTGAAATCAGTGCACCTCCTGTCCCCATCATGTTCATTAGACCGAACAAAGGACCAACATGTTTTCCGGATTGCTCTATGGCTGAAGACCACCATGATGGGAGCGCAAGCTGCGTGCAGAACAGCGAGACGGCTGTGAAGCTGGCCAGCCACACTACCGATTCGCACTGGACGGCCAAATAGAGTGACAATGCACCGGCAAAAAAAGTTGACGAGCAGAACATCCTGCGGATCCTCATGGCAGCTTCGCCTCTGCGTACGATGCGATCTGCTATCAATCCACCACAAAAGACTCCGCAGGCCGCACCACTGAGCGCTAGCGATGCCAGCAGTCCAGTCATAGAATTGCTGATTCCATGTGCTGAGGTCAGGTACGATGGAAACCAATTGAAGTAGAAGTATGAGTTAAACGAGCTGCAAGTGATGATAGCACTCAATATCAAAATGCCTCGATTAGTAACGACGATAGACCAGGGGACAGGTTCATGTACCGTGGGCGCAGCAATACCTCCCCCGGCGCGAATCGATGCCAATTCTTCGGCATTGACCCAACTATGTTGATCAGGGGTATCTCGAAACCACAGCCAAAAGCCAGCGGCCCATACGAAGCCAATGGAACCAAACACAGCAAATGTCCAGCGCCAGCCGATGCCGTCAATTAAACTTGCAGCCACAGAGGGCGAGAGCGCACCGCCAATCAAAGACGCGGCGAGCATAATTCCTTGCACTCGTCCGCGTTCACCGGTAGGAAACCACCGAGTTAATACGCGTGCTGCGTTCGGATAGGCCCCTGCCTCGCCTGCGCCAAACAAGAACCTGACGATCAAGAGACTTAGAAAGCTACCACAAGCTCCAGTGGCTGCGGTAAAGATCGACCACCAAATGGTAATTCGCGTCAGCACGCGACGAGCACCGATTAATTCGCCCCATCGCCCAGTGGGAACTTCGAACAGGCCATATGCGAGTTGAAAGGCCATCGCCAGATAGGCAATTTGAGTATTGGTTAGGCCAAACTCCTCTTTAATTTTCGGAGCCGCTTGTCCCCAACAGATCCGGTCCAAATACAAAATGGCTGCCATCGAACAAAGCCACATCACGACCACTAACCTTGCTCGCGAGGGGCCGGTGGAGCTGGCAGTGTTGTTCACATGCCGTCCATTCTCATCGTTATTGGTACGAGCCGACTGGTCACTTCTTTGAGAATGCATGTTGCGATTTACCTCGTATCTGATCGGCTCAATAATTACTTAGCGCACGAACCTCTGGAATTCTGACGCATCTCTCGAATCGCCGGTGATTTCTTGTGAATGATCTTGTCGAATTCCTGCACCGAGCAACGTTCTTGGGGTATCGTGTTGTAGTTAGAATCCAAAACTTCTGCAGGATGAAGTTGTACGATTCAGTTTGCGGCCAAACTATTATCTTGCGATTAACGAGATGTGTTGGAATTCTAATCGATTTTGCTTGCGCTCATGTGTCCACAGACAAAAAGTAAACGTAGTGCTCTGGCAGGAATGGAAATTTAAGGTTGAAAACGAGATCGCAAGGTGCCTATGCGAACTGATTTTCATGTCAATCAGCAGGAGCCTTCGGACGATTCTTCTTCGATCCACTAACATGGCGCTCTGTGCGATTCAAGTTGGCGAACTGTCTAGGCAATGTACTAGCACTAGCTGTCGTAGACGCGGAAATCGATTACCATTGGGCCGCAAGATTGAGGTGGTGGTTGATTCAAGATTCAATTTTGGCTGAAGTGATCCATCTGTAGCGTGTGTTGTGGCATCAGGGTATGAGTATATGTTGATTGGATACGTCAGTGACCAGCGTTACGTCGCATTGCCCGATGTGATTCTGGAGTTTATCGATAGTAGTGGTAACAGTTGGGAAACACGTTCACGTGCAAGTGGCGCAGTGCACATGGCACTTCCGCCGGGATCGTACAAAGTTGTCCTGCAAAAGCCGGGATTTGGTGCAAAATTTTCGCAGCTAACCCTGCCGCTCAATCGCCCATATCAATTCCGTTTGCTTGGCGATGACTTATGGGGATATGCTTGGCCCAAATGGGTGCGATCTGGCGAAGAGTCTGAGTTTCGAGTGCATGCCGTCGAACAATACAAACTGGAATTGTGGCGTTACGGTTGGGAGCCAGAATTTGTTAAGGGGCTGGGGTGGCACGACGAACACGGTCCGCGGGCGACGATGCAGGTTACGCCGGATGGCGACTATACACAAACTGGAGTCGAATGGAACAAGGTGGGCTACGTCAGCGCGGCCCATCGTCAGTTTGTAAGGGCTCCTCAGCGAAGTGGGTTGTATTACTTTCGCGCGTCGACGAATTCAGGTCATAAATTCTCGTTTCCCTGGATTGTCGCTCCAGCTCAACCAACCGCTCAGATCGCTCTGTTGGCTTCGAATATCACTTGGAACGCCTACAACGCTTTCGGCGGTCGCAGTAATTACATCCACGCTGACCAATTGCCCCCAACGCCCACGGTGAATTCGCGTTACGAATTGAGGCGATATCAAAGTGCCGAACATGGTACCTGGGGTTATGGAGCTTACGCACCGCTATCGTTTGAAAGGCCTGAACCTTCGAATCACATCGATTTCGAAGAGCGAATTACGGACCCTATCGAAGGGCGACAGGCGTGCCACCTGGCTCCAGCGGAATGGAGATTGGTCGGCTGGTTAGAGCGCCATAATTTTGCCTACGATTATTATGCTGAGACCCAACTGCATTCAGGGATTCTTGATTTGAGTGCGTACAAGATTCTGATAACGGCGGTGCACCCCGAGTACTGGACTCGCCGGATGTATGAACGAGTCAAGCGTTGGGTGTTCAACGAGGGTGGTAAATTAATTTACCTGGGTGGCAACGGATTGAATTGCGAAGTCGACATCGATGACGCAGGCAATATGACCTGCCAAAATGGTGCCATCACGAGTTTGTGGAGCAGTGGCATGGGTGGGCACGATAGTCGGTATGCCATGCGTCACGAATCCGAAGCAAACTTGTTGGGTGTAGTGTTTACGCAAACTGGTATCATGACCGGGGCACCCTACCGTGTTGTCGACGGCGGTCACTGGGCATTTGCCGGAACCGGCTTGAAAACGGGAGATGTTTTTGGAAAAGAGAGTTTGCACGTGCGTTGTCCGGGTGGTGCGTCCGGCCACGAAACGGATAAAGTCTCCAAGCACTCTCCCAGCCAGGTGAAGCGGTTGGCGAAGGGAATGAATATCGACGATGGCGGAGCGGAGATTGTCACCTTCGACACGGACAGCGGCGGTCAGGTTTTTTCTGTTGGCTCGATCAACTACTGTGCATCCTTGCCGGTTGACCAAGAGATTTCGCACATTACACAAAATGTTCTCAATCGTTTTCTCGGAGCGAAATGATGAAAATATTGCGAGTTGAACCAATCCCTGTGTGCGTTCCCATGAAGAAAGGGATGTCGGCTAAGACGGCACACGGCGAGCATGTTACCAGTCCATACGTTATTGTGCGTGTGCATACCGACGAAGGGTTTGTTGGACTAGGTGAAGCGACGATTTCGGCACTTTGGTCAGGTGAAACACAAGCCGGCACGGTCGCTGCGATTCGAGATTACATTGCTCCTGCAATCACTGGCAAAGATCCACGTGATATCACCAGTATTCGACGAGCGATGGACTATATGATTAAGCTTAATCCGTTCACCAAAGCGGCGGTGGAAATGGCGATGTGGGATATCGCTGGCAAAGCTGCTGGAGTCCCAGTGTATCAATTGCTCGGAGGCAAAGTCCGCGATCGGGTGCGCATCAAGTTGGTTATTTGGGCGCGCGATATTCCCGGCTCGCGCGAAATGGCCGAGAGGCATTTGTCGTTAGGTGTCTCATGTTTGAAAGTGAAAACGGGGCTCGACCCTGTGACGGACATTGCGAGAGTGCGCGCAGTACGCGAAGTTGCCGGGCCCGATATGCCTATCACGATTGATTCCAATTGCGGTTGGACGATTCAACAAGCCAAATACTGCTTAAGAGAATTGGCAGACGTCAATCTGTTGCTGGCCGAGCAACCGATCCCACCTGGCGACCATGCCGCGATGGCCGAACTAAGACGTATCACCAGCGCACCCATCATGGCAGACGAAAGTGTTTTCACTCTGCAAGATGCATGGCAACTTACCATGCATCGTGCGGCGGATATTTTTAGCATCTACCCGGGAAAACATGGAGGGCTGGCAGCTACCGCAGAGATTATCGCTGTGGCAAAAGCCGCTGGGTTGCGGTGCACGATCGGCAGCAATCTCGAGTTGGGAATTGGTACGGCCGCCATGTTGCACATCGCAGCGGCCTTTCCTGAAGTAGATACGGACAGCTTTCCTGCAGATACGATTGGACCGTTCTACCACGATCACAATTTAATTACGCAACCCCTACAACTTGGACCGCCCGCTGCCAGCATTCCACAAGGGCCCGGCCTGGGCGTCGAACTGGATGAAGCTGAATTGGATCGCTGGAAAGTATAGACCGCGAAATTTTTCGGCTTGAAATTCTACGGCGACTACCAAAATTGGCCGAGGTGCGATGCCCGCTCATCAGTGGCTGCATATCCAATTCGCGACACAAATATTATCGCCTCAACTGATGCCATCGGGCCACTTGGGGCAGGTGCAGCGATCGACTATACTTTTTCTCCAAGGTGAATGTCCAGTGCGAGAGAGTTCGGTTCGCAGTCGATGATGTGAACATGAATCGCCGAAGGTGCAAGCAACCCTGAACCGCTCAGGCAAAATGGAGCGCTGGAACGATACGCCTTCTCTGGAGAGCGACAAGGTCAACCGTTGCGGATTTGGGGTTCAACCAGTCCGCCCAGCGAGCGATTGACGCGTCCACCGAAGGGGAAAGAAGTCTTTTTTTGAAGGACTTCGGATCTCTCAGGTACAACGGACAGAGGGGCACGGTTTTTCGTTGCCTTCTGTGTCTCTTAGGGAGCTCTCTATGTCCGCTTGTACTATTCCCCCTTTCGCTCTGCGTCATATTGGTCCACGCGAGGACGAGCAAATTCACATGCTGCAGACGCTGGGCTTCGATTCATTGGATGCGTTAACGCGAGCAGTCGTTCCACAGTCCATTCTGGATGATACAGACCTTGACATCGCACAAGGAGTCAGTGAAGAAGAGGCGCTCGACGAATTGCGTCAACTGGCCTCAAAGAACAAAGTTCTAAAATCATTTATTGGGCAAGGGTACTATGGAACAATCACGCCCAAAGTCATCCAGCGCAACGTGCTTGAGAATCCAGCCTGGTACACAGCTTATACGCCCTACCAACCGGAGATTTCACAGGGACGCTTAGAATTATTGTTCTATTTCCAAACTCTGGTCGCCGAATTGACTGGTCTACCCATCGCAAACGCGTCGTTGTTGGATGAAGGGACCGCAGCGGCCGAAGCGATGACGTTGTGTTTGCGAGCGTCAAAAAACAAAGGGACGGCTTTTCTGATGTCGCGGCATTGTCATCCCCAGACGCATGAAGTTGTGCGCACGCGCGCTCAGCCATTGGGAATTGAAATCCGCGAATTCGACGAACGGCAAGGAGTCCCGGATTGGTCGGGGGCGTTTGCGGTCTTGGTACAGTATCCAGCCACCGACGGTGGTATAGTTGATTTCGAGCATCTTTGCCGCCAGGCACATCAGCAGGGAGTTCTGGTGGTGATGGCGACAGATCTGCTCGCGCTGCTGCTGCTGCGTTCTCCTGGCGCGATTGGAGCCGACGTAGCGATTGGGAATTCTCAGCGTTTGGGAGTCCCGTTAGGATTTGGCGGTCCACATGCCGCTTTTATGGCGACCACCGACGCATACAAACGCACTATGCCTGGCCGGTTGGTCGGCCAGTCGATTGACCGGCGCGGCAAACCAGCTTACCGACTGGCGCTGCAAACTCGAGAGCAACATATTCGCCGCGAGAAGGCGACTTCGAATATATGTACTGCTCAAGCGCTGCTGGCGATCATGGCAACTTTGTACGCGTGTTACCACGGACCGGATGGCTTGCGCGAGATCGCTGGCCGAGTTCACGCGCTGGCTACTCGATTCTATCGATCATTGTCTGCAGGTGGTTGTTCATGCACTGCGGATCAGTTTTTCGATACGCTGGTGGTAGAAGTGGGCGACAGGGCGGAGCAAATAATGCAAACCGCGCTGGCGGCTGGCTATAATCTGCGTCGTTTCAGTCGAACTTCGATTGGCGTCGCGTTTGATGAAACCACGACCGAGGCGGATGTGAGTCGTTTGCTGGAAATCTTTGATGGCCAGACGCTTGAAAAATGTGCAGATTCGTTACTAAATGCATGTCATCTGCGTTCCGATCGAGTGTTGTCGCAAGAGGTGTTTCATCGGTATCGTAGCGAAACCGAGATGATGCGTTATTTGCGTCGACTGTCGGAGAAAGATATTGCCTTGGATCGAGCTATGATCCCGTTGGGTTCTTGTACGATGAAGTTGAACGCGGCCAGCGAATTAACGCCGGTGACTTGGCCAGAATTCAATTCCTTGCACCCTTTTGCCCCTGCGGACCAGACGCTTGGGTACCAACACTTGATCGATCAATTGGAATCGATGTTGTGTGCGGCAACTGGCTACGATGCAATTTCATTGCAACCCAACGCCGGTTCGCAAGGCGAGTATGCTGGTCTATTGGCAATCCAGCAGTATCACGCTTCGCGGGGCGACCATCAACGGAACGTCTGTTTGATTCCTAGTAGTGCCCATGGTACTAACCCGGCCAGCGCTCAGATGGTCAATATGCAAGTTGTCGTCGTTAAATGTGACTCAGCCGGCAATGTGGATTTGGAGGACTTAAAGTCGTGTATCGCGGCGCACGGCAATCGAGTGGCTGCAATCATGATTACCTACCCGTCGACTCATGGAGTATTTGAAGAGCAGGTAACCACGATCAGCGAGTTAGTGCACGCGGCGGGAGGCCAGGTGTATATCGACGGTGCGAACCTGAACGCGCTTGTTGGCTTGGCCAAGCCCGGAAAATTTGGCGGCGATGTGTCGCATTTGAATCTACACAAGACGTTTTGCATCCCACATGGTGGCGGCGGACCGGGTGTGGGGCCTGTGGCTGTGCGGCGTCATTTAGAGGAGTTTTTACCTCAAGATGGCTTACATCGAGAACGTCTTGGTCCACGTGTCAGCGCCGCGTCATTTGGCAGCCCGAGTATCTTGCCGATTTCGTGGATGTACATGCGCATGATGGGGCCTTCTGGTTTACGCAAAGCTACGCAAGTTGCCATTTTGAATGCCAACTATATCGCTCACCAACTGAAAGATTTTTACCCGGTGTTGTACACGGGAACACGTGGCTTGGTGGCTCACGAGTGTATTCTCGACGTTCGGCAGATGGACAAAGAAGCTCATGTGAGTGTCGAAGATATTGCCAAGCGGTTAATTGATTTTGGGTTCCACAGCCCTACGATGTCCTTTCCGGTGGCCGGTACATTGATGATTGAGCCTACTGAAAGCGAATCGTTGTATGAACTCGATCGATTCTGTCGAGCCATGCGCATCATTCATAGTGAATATCTTCAAGTGACCACAGGCCAGTGGAACGCTCAGAACAATCCGCTGGCAAATGCTCCACATACTTTGGACACGATCATTGAGGACGAACCACTTCCCTATTCGCGCCGCGTGGCTGTTTGTCCGGATCCGGAGACTGACTATTCGGTCAAATACTGGCCTCCAGTCTCACGCGTCGACAACGTTTACGGCGATCGTCATGTGGTCTGCACTTGTCCACCCATGGAATCCTATGCTTCCGATGATAGTGCATGAGCATTTGCTGGGTATCCATGCACTGCTCCGTGCGCCACGGATCAATCCGCCCGCAGGACTTCGGCAGAGAACTTATCGAATTCCGCTAGCTCAGTGGCTGCTAAATGAACCGCTGCAGAGTAAACTCAGCGACGGGTGATGTTATGCGGGCGGCATAGTGAATAGAGTCGCTCTTGTTCTTTTCTATCCTTACCGTTACGACTGTTTGTATGACTGAATATTCTGATCAGCAACTACAGGGTTTTCTGGACGAGTCGTTGCCGAGCGAGGTCATGGCGCAACTGGAAAACGACATACGCACAGACGATAACTTGCGACAGCGGCTGATCGAAATCTGTGGGAAACGCGACGCTGGTATACATAGTCTTGGAGATGTGTGGAGGCGGCATCGATTGAGTTGCCCAACTCGTGAGGAGTTGGGTGGCTTTTTACTGGGTGCGATGAGCGACGAACAATCTGATTATGTACGTTTTCATATTGACGTTGTTGGCTGCCGTGTATGCAAAGCAAACATGGAAGATTTGCGAACGCAGAGTTCAGAGCACAAGGCAACAACCGACTTGCGTCGTCGCCGGTATTTTCAAAGTAGTGCTGGTTACTTGAGCCGTCATCGAAAAGATTAGGTATCGATGCAGGTCAATAGTACTTTGTCAGCATGATTTTGGGGATCGGGAGCGTCAAAGCTCCGGTTGAGCCAGTTAAGCGGCAGCTCAGTAGGAACCTCGCTCTCCCGATTCTGCGAATCCTAATTCTCGGCTGTGACAGGTCACCTAGTACTAGTTGTCGGTTGGTATCGAGCGTTTGGGCACCGCAGGTTTACTTGACCGCGAACTCCAGTTTATGCAAACCAAGTCGGAATGATATATTTGACAAGTACTTTCCTCCTTGGATTGTAAGTTTAGGAATCTCAAGTGTTGTAGTGTTATACTGACGATTTCACTGCCAACACCTGGCCGTACTTGGCAATTACCTTAGTCCTAACTTTTGGGGCTTAGTAGACGCATAAGCGTGTGTGAAATACGAAATGAAACAACCACTGAACAGATGTATCGGAACATTGCAGCGACGGAATCTGTTGAAAGTTGGCTTTGCGGGACTGAGTGGCCTTGGTCTAGCAGATCTCATGAGCATGCAAGGATTTGGCTCGGATCAGCCGGCTGGGCAGCTTGAATTACCGGCGAACGCAAAATCAATGATTGTTCTTTGGCTGTGGGGCGGTCCCAGTCACATGGAGACTTTTGACCTCAAGCCGGAGGCCCCCAGCGAATATCGAGGAGATTTTCGTCCTATCAAGACGAATGTACCAGGCTTGGAAATCTCTGAGTATTTACCAAAACTCGCAAAGCACGCTGACAAGCTAGCCATTCTGCGTTCGCTTCATCACGACAGTCCCGGACACGTCAACAGTACCCACACGATGGTGACTGGTTATCCCGGAAATCTCGTTGAAACGCCTCCTTATAGTCCTGACTATCCCGATGTTTGGTCAGTGATTCAGCATGTTCGAGGGGCAATGAAACCGGGCATGCCGCCCCACGTCGCCATGCCCAGAATTCGATATTACGGAGCTGCTCATCTGGGAAGTGGAATCGCTCCATTTTATGTTGATGCAGACCCGAATGCACCAAAGTTCAGAGTTCCCAATCTCGGTATCTCAAATGGAGAAGGGCTTCGATTGCGTGAGCGATTGAGCCTGCGTGAACAATTTGATGAACATCGTCGGGTACTCGATGCCACTGGAACGATAGAGGCTCTGGACAGATTCCACCAGCAGGCAGCGACTATGTTAACCAGCTCGGCGGTTCGCGAAGCTTTTGATTTGGAAAAGGAGAGCTCGCAGATTCGAGACCTTTATGGCCGACATACTGTCGGGCAACAGTGCCTCTTAGCAAGGCGGCTGGTCGAAGCCGGGGCGCGATTGGTTACGATCGATTTCCCCTATGTGCCCGGCCAAAAGGCGAAGAGCTGGGATGATCACGCGAGTGTATGGAACATTTTTGAGGAAATGCGATATCGCTTACCGGTCCTAGATCAAGTAAGTTCAGCATTGATCCAAGATTTGTGGTCGCGTGGTTTGGAGCAAGATGTGTTATTTGTCGTCATGGGAGAGATGTCGCATACGCCCAGGTTAAGCAACTTCAATGGCCAGCCAGGCAGGGAGCATTGGGCACAGACCATGTCGGTTTTGCTTTCAGGTGGAGGAATGCGGATGGGGCAGGCGGTTGGAGCGACAAACATCAAAGGAGACGAACCGGTAAATCGGCCGCTGGTGCCAAACGATTTGTTGGCGACGCTTTATCGTTACTTTGGAATCCCCTTAAATCTTCATTTCCCAGACCGTCGCGGACGCCCGACCCCTGTTCTTCCACACGGCGAGGTCATTCACGAGTTGATCTAAGTATCGCAGCATGGCGCGAAGTTCACATGTCAGTTCGGGGCGAGCGTGTTGCAACCGACGAGATTGGTTGTGGTTGAGCCTATTGGCGACAATCGGTTGGGGACGCCGGATTTCAAGTGGCGCGAGTGGCCCGAGTCGGACCGGATTTGGACGCGCCAAATCGGTTGTCCTCGTTTTTGCCAATGGTGGTCAAAGTCAAATTGATATGTGGGACCCGAAACCCAGCGCACCCCTGGATGTGCGCGGTGAATTCCACGCAATCTCAACTGCGGTCCCTGGAATTCAAATTTGCGAACATCTTCAGCAGACCTCGCGAATTCTCGATCGATGTACGATTCTACGTAGCATGTCGCATCAAGACCTCGACCACGGATCGGCTGTTTATTTAGCGTTGACCGGGCACTACCATGTGCGCAAATCTTCTAATCCGCCTCCGCGCGCGACAGATGCTCCAACTTTGGCGGCCGTATTGCGTAGAGTACGACCAACGACCAATTTCTTTTCCGACGCAATTCACGTAAATGGCCCCGTCTTGGCTCCGTTGGAACCTGCCGCTGGGCAATTTGGAGGAATTCTCGGACGAGCCTTCGAGCCTCTGTTGATTGGAGGCGATCTGAACGCCCCCAATCCGCTTGTAGGACTCACGAATGCAAGAGAGTTATCTGCGCAACGGCAGAATGAGCGACTTGCACTCAAACATAAGCTGGATTCTTCAATGGCATTGCCATTTCGTTTTGCTGTCAGCGAAGATATGAATCGCTGGTATGCGCAAGCAATTGAATTGCTTAACTCGCCGACCGCCTGTGCGGCGTTTGATGTCAGTGGCGAGCCCGATTCGGTGCGTGATCGATATGGTCGCCATCGTTCTGGGCAAGCGATGTTGCAGGCACGCCGCTTAGTTGAAGTTGGTGTGCCGTTTGTAAACGTCATCTGGAACCACTGTAGTCGCGGCCAGGATCTTGCACCAGATGATACCGACCAGTACGGTTGGGATACCCACAACGATATTTTTGGTGCTTTACGCGAGCGCCTGATTCCTCGGTTTGACCAGAGTTTTTCAGCCTTGATAGAAGATTTGGACCAGCGGGGGCTGCTTGACCAGACATTAGTTGTTTGTATGGGAGAATTTGGACGAGCGCCGCGAGTTGCTAGAGAACCTGGATTTCCAGGTTTTGCTCCCGGTCGAAAACACTGGTCGAACGTCTACTCGGTTGTCTTGGCGGGCGCAGGCGTCCAGCGAGGGGCCGTGTTAGGTGCGTCGGATCGATTGGGAGCCGAGCCCATTACGCACAGATACGGCCCGTGGGATATTGCAGCCACGATGTTCCACGCACTTGGCATTCGTCACGATCAAACATATTTGGACCTCGAACAGCGCCCTCAACGCATTTCCGACGGATCTCCCATCCTTGGACTCTATTGATCGTCGAGAGTCCAATCTACACTGAACACCAGCTTGGACAGCCCAAAGTTGGTTGCAATGCGGCGACAAACGCTCGCGTAACCGTAATGGACCAGCGCAGCTTTGTCACTGATTGGTGCTTTCTGGTCCCTGATAGAAAAGTGTCAGGCTGCGTTTTGGTTAATACTTATTTTGTTAGAATACGAAGCAATTCCTTCCTACCTGATACCTCACCTAACTAGAGAAAACACATGAGTAGCTTACACCCCGTGTTCCGAGCTCTGCATTTCACGATTGTTTGTGCACTGATTGCGTCGAGCGGAATGTATGTTTTGGGCCAGACGGCGAATCAGACGAGCGGATTTCGCGCGGGAGCTGCGACCGCCAACATTACTCCACCTTTGGATGAATTAGTTGTCGGTGGCTTCTCACCTCAGCCTGCTGATTCCGTACATGACGAATTGCATGTGCGCTGTTTGGTGCTTGACGATAGCAAGACTCGGTTGGCAATCGTATTGTGTGACAATGTGGGTATTCCTCGCGAAGTTTTTGACGCAGCCAAGAAGCAGATCTTTGAGAAGACTGGTTTGCCTATTGAGAATCAGTTGATGGCCTCCACGCACACCCATTCAGCCATCTCGGCGCGAGGCAAAAATTCGATGATCTACGATTCGCAATTAAATGACTATCAACAATTTCTCTCGCGACGAATTGCCGATGGTGTGCGCATTGCAATCAAGCGGCTGGAACCAGCGCGTATTGCTTGGGGAGCAATAGACGAACCTTCGCAGCTCTTTAATCGGCGCTGGTATGTCGAAAACGAAACGGATCGCCGCAATCCATTTGGTGGCGTTGACACAGTACGCATGAATCCTGGCAGTGCCGGTTTGATCAAGCCGGCTGGGCCGATAGATCCACAATTGTCGTTTGTTTCAGTACAGTCATCGAATGGGCGACCGATCGCGATTTTGGGTAATTATTCGCTGCATTATGTAGGTGGCGTTGCCGGTAATTCCATTTCGGGTGACTACTTTGCCGTGTTCGCTAATCAACTGGCAAAATTGTTGGGTGCTACCGAATCTGATCCACCTTTCGTTGGCATCATGTCGAATGGTACCAGCGGTGATGTTAACAACGTCAATCGATTGGAGCGTGGTCCGCGTTATGAACCCTATCAGAAAATGCGCGAAGTAGGGCAATTGCTCGCTAGTCGAGTTGTTGATTCGCTGAAGAGTGTTAACCACACCGATCAAGTTACCTTAGCAGCCAAAGCCGAAGACCTCGCGCTGCGAGTTCGCAAGCCCGATGCCGCAATGATGAGTTATGTAGACAGCGTCCTCGCAAAACCCAAAGACACAAAGCCATTCCATCAACACGAACGCACGTATGCCGAACGCGTCAAGCAACTGGCAAGTTCTCCAGACGAGATCAAGATTCAGTTGCAGGTTTTGCGCATTGGCTCGCTAGGTATCGCCGCAATCCCGTTCGAAGTTTTTACAGAAACTGGCTTGGAGATCAAGCAACGTTCGCCGATGAAATCGACGTTTACGATCGAGCTCGCCAATGGTTCGTACGGCTATTTGCCCACTCCAGCTCAGCACGAATTGGGTGGATACGAAACCTGGCTAGGTACGAATCGGGTCGAAGTCAAGGCATCCGAGAAAATCGTTGATCGATTGATGGCGATGTTTGAGGAAGCTAAATAGATAGCAGCACCAACGCTTGAGTTGTCATCGTCAAGCGATGCTTGAAAGCTCAATCGAGCAATTCGTCTGGGGGCCAAGTACCTGCGGCACGTTGACAAGTCCCCCAGGCAAACGCTTCAACGAGCTCAAACTTCCATACTAAAGGACTCACCGGTTCCTAAAACTGAAACTGGCGCAACGATGGGAGTTGGCTGGTTGGCCAGGATTGGAGCGGCCTGTGTATTGGGTAGATTGGCCTGGCGCAGCACTAACTGCCAGGTTTCCTCTTCGATTTCCAAGATTTTGCGCAGTTGTCGCAGCTTTGGAACGTTTCGTTCGGTTTCAACGGTCGTTAACAGTTTCAATGTGAAAACGTACAGGTCGGCCACTTTACGCGAAAGTGGATCCGTCCCGGTTACGCCAGCTAGTAGCTCACCGAGTATTTCGCGCAAGCGTACGGTCCATTGCGACGCAAGATTGTCCTGGTTCTGGCTCCAAAGTTGTTCGACGACTTGGCATAAATCCACTCCTTTTCGAAGTAGAAGCCATTTCAGTCGAGCTGGCGAGGCGGTCAGAACTTCTTGCTCCAAGTAAGGATTCGACTCCTGCATAGATCTTTACCCAACTATCTTATAGGGGAAACTCGAACTCATCCGTTGAAGGTAAGCCGAGGCATTTCGCCGCGCGCAGTGGGCGTCATGGTGCCCGTCCCGAAAGTTTCGTACATGAACCACTGGGGGCTTTAGGCAATTTACCGCAGGCATGGGTTTCAAAGTGGAAAGTAGGTTGATGAAATCGCCTGTAACGATTATTCCGAATGCACGGTGGCGTGAGCTGGCTGCTGGTTATTGCCGAATTCGTTCAATGGAGTGCGGTGAGTATGCGGAATCTGCATGTTAAAGCGTAGTGAATGAAACCAACTCTACAAAGTTCACAGAATCCACGCGTTAAGGCTGCCATGCGCTTGCGTGACGCCACTCAGCGGCGTCGGCAGAGTCAAATTCTGATCGACGGAATTCGGGAAGTTGGCCGTGCACTCGACGGCGGCGTCAACTTGCTTGAAGTCTTCGTCGAGGAATCAAATCTATCCACTACGGTGTCGCAGGATATCAGCAAACTTTTGGGAAGATTGCCGCGTGAGCTCCTCCAGCCTGTCACACCGAGCATTATGCAGAAACTTAGCTACGGTCAGCGGCAAAGCGAAATTGTCTGTGTGGCGCAATCGCCCGCGCTTGAACTATCGCGTTTACCGATCGCTGTTGAAAATAGTTTATGGTTGGTGATCGATCGGATCGAGAAGCCGGGAAACCTTGGCGCGATATTAAGGTCGGCTGATGCGGCTGGTGTCAGCGCAGTATTGCTGGCCGATCCGGTTTGCGATGTATTTAATCCGAACGCCATTCGAGCTAGCTTGGGGACGATATTTACGGTCCCTTTAGCTTCAGCCGATTCACACGCCATTGTCAATTATTTGCATCATGCGGGTTGTAAGATCTTTGCAGCTCGGGTTGAGGCGTCGAAGCCTTACTGGGATGCAGTTTTTACGTCATCGTCGGCAATTGTGTTAGGCTGCGAAGCGACAGGCTTGGGCGACAACTGGCGTGGCGAGAGCATCGAGAATATCAGCATACCTATGTCTGGTAGTGCAGATAGTCTTAATCTCTCGGTCAGTGCTTCGATTCTTATGTTTGAAGCCATTCGTCAGCGATGTCGAGCACAGCGTTGACGTGCTCAACGGCAATCCTTTGCGTCCACTACGTCTGAAATTGGCTCTCCAAGTTTGACCGACCGTTTTATCCCGTGTAGAGTTGTGCTGAATGTTGAGTGCCAGGTTTTTTATGGTGCTTGACTTACATATCTAATTGACCACAGTGGGCTTGGCGGTTAACTGTCGCGTTTTTTGCGAACCATACCGGCGTCACCCGTATGTGAGATCCGAGCATGGGGCTGACCTATTTCAAGCGATATAAGATGGAGATTCGGCTTGGGCCGGAAAATCCATATGACTGTGTGGTTGGGCCGGAATTCGAATTCGTTCCGTGGTCGGATCGCCTCTTGGCGGACCATGCCAACGTAAAATGGGAATCTTTCCGCTGCGAAATGGACGCCCATGTCTTTCCCTGTTTAGCGGATCGTGAAGGGTGCTACCGGTTGATGAAGGATATTACCAACCGTTCGAGCTTTGTTCCTGAAGCGACCTGGTTAGTGAATTATCATGCACCAGGGGCCAGCCATCGGCGCCCCTGTGGGACTATACAAGGGATGTTGGTCGCACCGCGTGAAGGCGCCATTCAGAATTTAGGTGTACATCCTGAGTTTCGCGACCGGGGAATTGGGCGTGCGCTGTTATTTCGAGCCCTGGAAGGATTTCGTGGAGTAGGGTGTTCGCATGTCCAATTGGAGGTCACAGTACAAAACACCGCAGCCATACGTTTATACGATCGACTTGGCTTTCGTCATACCGAAACGGTGTTCAAAGTCGCTGAAGTAGCGTACTCTTAACCACATTGTCTGTTCTGCCAATTTGGATTGATGAGATTTGGAATTCCTACACGAGCCGATCACGTGGGATCTTAAGCAGAGTTGTTTTTCATTGCTTAATCTAGGGGTCGGGAGGGCGAAGCTGCTGCTGAGTCAATTTGAGCAGCAGTTCGGTAGGAATCTCGCTCTCCCGTTTACGCGAGCCTTAATTCTTAGCTGCGACAGAGCATTAGACTAGCAAGGGGGCAGGCACAGGATTGGCAGTTGGGAACCAAGTCGATGGAAAGAAGAAGTAGGTTAATGTCGATAAATTCGGCACCAACATCGTCTGGACGATCTGGTAGAATACCTGTAAACTATGCCTCACAAATCGCTGAAAAGAGAAATATTGCGTAGTAGATTTGAGTGAACAGACAACCCTATTGGAGGACTGCATGGTCAGATTGATTGTCCGTGACCGGGAGACGATTCAAGAAGCGGTTCGCCGCTTTCGTAAGTTAGTAGAACGAAGTGGAATTAAGAAAGAGATGCGTCGTCGCGAGTATTACGAGAAGCCAAGCGAAGTTCGCCGTCGCTCACGCCTCCGCGCCGAACGCCGTTCCCGCCGTACCCGTCAGCTTTCCAACGCTTAAATAGCGTCGCACAGAAAGCACACGTCCAAAGATTCGGGCGAATAGCTCAGTTGGTTAGAGCGCTACTCTTACAAAGTAGATGTCGGGGGTTCGAGTCCCTCTTCGCCCATTTGTCTTAATTTCCCCTGTATCCTGGCCAGTTTCGTTTTGGCATTCATGGTCCTCTTGTCTGCGGATCGTATTTCGAAGACCTTTGGAGACAACACGGTCTTAGATGGGGTTAGTTTGGAGGTTCGCACCGGGGATCACCTGGCGTTGGTTGGTCCTAACGGGACCGGCAAGACCACTTTGCTGCGAATATTGACAGGACAGCAATCTCCCGATAGTGGATCAGTTGAATGGCCCACTGGTGCGAGTGTCGGGTATCTCCAGCAGCATCCTACCTTTGCCGAAGCCGACACGGTTTGGAGCGTCGCTGCCAGCGCCGTCGGGAAAGTTGCTGAACTGGCCAGTGAAGCTGAACGCGTTGCTGAAAACCTGGCCCACGTTACGGACCCTAAAGAGCACGCCAAGCTGCTCGAGCAATACGATCGGTTGCAATCGAAGTTACAGCATAGCGACGCATATTATTGGGAGCATCGCGTCGAAAGGATTCTGCAGGGGTTGGGGTTTTCCAGCGCTTGGTACCAGCGACCGGCTAAGAAGCTCAGTGGTGGCCAGCAAAATCGGTTGATGCTTGTCTGTTTATTGCTGGCACAACCGGACCTGATGATTCTCGATGAACCAAACAATCATTTGGACATTGAGTCGACGGAATGGCTTGAAGGCACTTTGGCGCAATGGGGAGGCGCATTCTTGTTGGTCAGTCACGATCGATTCTTTTTAGATCAAGTAACCACGGAAGTCGTGGAATTGGTCGATGGCAAACTGGATTATTTCCGCGGGAATTACTCGGCGTACGTGAGGCAAAAAGCTGAGCGGCTGGAGGTCCAACGGCGGACTTTTACGCGTCAGCAAGAAGAAATCGGCAAGCTGGAGGAGTTCGTTCGCAAACATCATGCTGGACAAAAAAGCGCGCAAGCCGAAGATCGCCGCAAGAAGCTCGAGCGTATCGAATTGGTAGAGCGTCCGCGTGAAATCGCGACTCCCAAATTCCGCTTTCCTCAATCCGTACGCTGTGGCGATATCGTGCTCCGCTGTCAGGGGTTAGCCAAGAGATTTGATCGAGTGTTGTTCGAGCGTTTGAGTTTTCAGATTCAGCGAGGCGAACGTTGGGCGATACTCGGCTCGAACGGTTCTGGTAAAACCACTTTGCTGCGCTGTTTGCTTGGCGAAGTCATGGCGGACGAGGGGACGGTTGCCTTGGGGACCAACGTGCGCATCGGGTATTTCGATCAGTTGTTGGCCAAACTCGATTTGCAACAAACGCCTTTGGAAGCTATCCGAGTTCCCAATCGCGAGCTGGTTGACAAGGAGCGTCGGGATATCTTAGCAGCCTTTGGAATGGCCGGCGAAGTTGTTACCAAGTCTTTGCGGATGCTCAGCGGAGGCGAACGCAATCGTACGATGTTGGCATGGCTAGCGGCCATGGAAGCCAATTTCTTGATCCTCGACGAACCCACGAACCACTTGGATTTATGGTCGCGTCAAGCGCTTGAGCAGGCGATTTGCCAATTCGATGGTACGGTGCTGTTAGTGACACACGATCGATATCTTGTCAACGCGGTGGCTGATCATGTCCTGGTCATTGGCGACGGCAAGATCAGCCAAGTAGATGGCAACTACGACACGTATCGACATTGGCTGCGCGAGGGATTGGCGGTCGCTGATCGCGGCCAAGTAAATGACAAGGCACGCATCGTTGAAAATCCACGAGACAGCCGCTCGGTCAATTCCTCGCAAGCTGCTAAATCAACAAGATCAAATATTTCTTCGGTGCCTGACTCTGCTCAGCCAAAGCGACGCCGC
The DNA here is from genome assembly GCA_964625155.1 of uncultured Pirellulaceae bacterium. GTDB lineage: Bacteria > Planctomycetota > Planctomycetia > Pirellulales > Pirellulaceae > Aureliella. The sequence goes on along the minus strand of CAZVBC010000003.1, from coordinate 18,654 downwards.
AAGTTCCCGTACCGTAAGGTTGCGGATCTGGAGGCCGACATTGCGTCTGTCGAAGGCCAACTTGAATCACTCAATCAACAACTTATCGATCCTCAAGTGTTGCGCGATGGTGTGAAAGTCAGAAAGGTTCAGCAGGAAATCAATGAAAGTACGTTGCGTTTGAACCAACTTTATGAACACTACGAGGAAGCTTGTGAGCTAAACTAGTGCTTTGTTACAGCTTAATTTTCGGGATCGGGAGGGCGAAACCACTGCTCTAAACATTTTTGAATTCCATTTGATCAATGAAAATCGGGGTCGGGAGAGCGAGGCTCCTGGCGAGCTTATTCGAGCCGCGCAATCTCGAACGATTGCTTGTGGACGTTGCGGCGGCGCAGAAGACTCCGCAGGAGCGTCGCCCTCCCGAATTCCGCAAGCATGGGTCCACAAAGATGTTGAGAGCGGTGGGGAGAAGCCACTGCTGAGTTAATTGTACAACCTCTCGGTAGGAACCACGCTCTCGCGCGATTCCGTGAACCCTTAATTCTGAGCTGTAACAAAGCACTAGTCGGTGCACTCCGTTGCGTTTTAATGTGCTGATCCTTATTTCACCTGTCGCTGCATATCCTCCAACAAAAAAGCGTGATCCATGGTTTTCTGGAGATCCAACAAAACAGCTTCTGACCAAACGCATTCTGATGGTCAAACTTCGTCAGTTGATAGTGTAGAAGGAGGTGGTGCAGATGCGCGAGGTGGAGTGTGGTCGGGTTGGAAATCTGTGCTGCGCAAAACCAGCCAGATCCTGCGCACAGATATTCGCGACTTGTTTAAGAGTCAAGGTGAGTTAGTCGACGATGACTTTCTGCAAAAACTCTTTGCGGTGCTAATAAAGAGCGACATGGGGCCGGATATGGCCAAGCAGATTCGAGCTCGTATTGGTGCTGAATTTCGAGCGCGGAAAGTACATTTCGAAGAGATGCTAGAAATTATCCGCCACGAAATCCGTTCGACTTTGCAGGATGGTGGAACCGCATTGACTATGGCGGAGTCTGGCCCTACGGTCATCTTAGTCGTTGGAGTCAACGGATCAGGCAAGACTACTTCGATTGCTAAACTCGCCAACCGATTTACACAACAGGGTAAACGAGTACTGTTGGGTGCGGGAGATACCTTTCGAGCAGCGGCCGTCGAGCAATTGACCATTTGGGCAGAGCGGATTGGCTGTGACATCGTCAAATCTGCGGCCGGATCCGACCCTGGTACCGTAGCCTTTCAAGCTGCCGCTAAGGCCCAGCAAGAGAATTACGACGTGTGCATTCTTGATACGGCTGGACGGCTGCAAACTCAGAGTAATCTGATGCAGCAGCTTGAAAAGATCCGCCGCGTAGTTTCCAAGCACATACCGACAGCCCCTCACGAAGTCTTGCTCGTCCTCGACGCAACGGCGGGACAAAATGCGATCAGCCAAGCGCGGGGGTTTTCGCAGGCTGCTGGTTGTACTGGTATTATTCTCGCCAAACTCGATGGCTCGGCAAAGGGTGGAGTAATCATACCAATCCGTCAACAATTCAATCTTCCGGTCAAGCTAGTTGGCTTGGGTGAGAAGCTCGAAGACCTAGCGGAATTTGATGCGGGTGGGTTTGCTGACGGTTTGTTTGCAGGGTTGGTGGAATAGGCTTCCTCCATTCGTGACAACCCGCACACTCTATCAAAATCACCGCACTTTTTCAGAATTGCTTCATTTTATTGGCGGCAAAGGTTGAGAGCGGTTGCTGCAGAATTCCGATCTAGATTCTGGATGCGAACAAGGTACGCAGGTTAAGCTATCAATCCGCAGTGGCTCAAACTTCGGATGGCGGTGTTGGACTTATTGCCTGCGGATGCGATCGGCAAGCATGGTTGCCTGCGATCGTTCGGTTCAGATCATTTCAAGGATGAGAATATGAAGATCTCGAGAATAGCGCTGAGCGCAGCTATCGCCTGCAGTTGCCTTGCAAGCACGGCTAACGCTCAACAATCACGAGCCAGGATGCAGCCGTCGGCCTATTCCTATGGCTACTATGCAAACGAAGGTTCCCCTAACGACTCAGTTGCGACGGCATCGGATCAGGCAGCCGCGCCCAGCGCTCCAGCGGAATCGCATGCCCGCGTGCCTGCTTCTGTTTTGGCACCGACGGCATGTGGATGCTCGAGTTCATCGAGCTGCGATAATGCCTGCGATAACAGTTGCGACGCAAGTTGTAGCTGTGGCGATGGTGAACCCTGGAAACTATTCCCATGCAATCCATTGGGGCTGAATATCGGTGGCTGGTCCGCCATCGGTTATCACACCAGCAACAATGCCGGCAACGGCTTCTTCGCCGGTAACGGAGCGCCAGCCAACTTCAACAACTACGCTGATCGCGTTCAACTTCAACAGCAGTGGTTGTATGCTGAGAAGGTTGCCGATGGAAGCTGTGGATTGGATTTCGGTGCGCGCATCGATTACCTTTACGGTACCGACGCTCCAGATACTCAGGCTTTTGGTATTCCCAACAATCATTGGGACAATAGCTGGGATAACGGAGGCGCGTATGGCCATGCCATTCCGCAGCTCTATGGTGAAGTCGCTTACGGTGATCTGTCGGTCAAGGTTGGTCACTTCTTTACGATCATCGGTAACGAAGTCGTACAAGCGACGGGCAATTTCTTCTATAGCCGTCAGTTTACGTTCTATAATGCTGAGCCGTTTACCCATACGGGTCTGTTGTCCCAATACAAATTGGATGACGATACGACCATTTGGAATGGCTACGTCATGGGCTGGGACAGCGGCTTCGAAGATAACGGTGATGCCTACATCAGTGGTGCCAGTCGCCAATTGACGGATGATGTGAAGGTGATCTACACCAGTGCCCTGGGACGCTTCAATGAGTCGATTAACGAGCGTGGAGGTATCTACAGTGGCATACTCAGTATGAACCTGACGGATAAACTCTCGTACTTGGTACAAATGGACTATCTCGATACCGAAGATTCGACAGGAACAACTGTCCGCAATACCTTTGGGTGGAACAACTACTTGATCTACAAGCTGAATGACAAACTGTCACTCGGCAGCCGGACAGAGTGGTTCAATTACACGACCAACGCGTCGGCGGTTGCACCTGTCCAAAATGCTGACCTCTATAACCAGACGTTTGGTATTAACGTTCGCCCCAATGCAAACTTGTTGGTGCGTCCAGAAGTTCGCTGGGTGTGGGACAAGGAATCAGTTGGCGCCAACGAGATCAGCCCCAACGATGGTCTGCCGTTGCCTAGCCAAGCGACGTTCGGAACCGACGTGATCTTCACGTTCTAAGAAGATTCTTGTCCGAGCGACAAGTAACCTTGCAAAGCTGAAGCCGGCTGCAGCCAAAACCTGCAGCCGGTTCTTTTTTTACGGGCTTCTATCCTACGAATCCGTTCGATGATATTTTTCATGACGCGTGAGAAATCCCCAGCGCAGCGGTTCGTCTTGCTCGTAGTTCTTGCCCAGCGTAATGGCCGTTAAAGCTTTCGCCATTTCGAAACCGAGATAAAACGCGTGGCGTGGGTCAATTCGGCGGCCTGGAGACGTATCGAGCAGTGATTCTATTAATTCGAACGGATTGTCTGATCGCAGGTGAACACCCGCAGAAACCGCATGTATTTCTTCGTCCTGGATAAACAAGCGTATGTTATGATCGCGAATGGATTCGGCTAGGCTGGCAAACATTGACTCGGGATAGCGCAATAATTTCAAGTCGCGTAGCAGCACTAAGCGATCTTCGACGTGCTTGGGAGGGAGTTTGCGTTTGCAAGCGTAGTAGACTAATCGTCTGGCCAGATCGCACTCGCGCACACTGGTGCGTGACCAGTTGATAACCTCGGTCGTTAGGACGCTGCTGATGTTCAACTCTTCGCATATTCCCATCAGCAGTACGTTGATGGCTGCGGAATCGGCGTCCGTCAGTTCGGTAATGTTACCTATCCCCATCATCATCGGCAGCTCGGGCCAACGCGAGCGATAGGCGAGATAACGCTGTAAGCTAGCTGCAAAGCCACAGCCGATTGGTTCAAGTATGGGGTCGATACGCATCGACACGTTGTGGTCGCGCAAAAATTCGATCGTTTCCGAAAAATTTTTTTCGTCATCTGGATGGTCTCCAATAACGACAACTTCAACACCCCAATCGAGAGCATGGTGACGATTGGAACTGTTCACCGAGAGGACTAGTTCGGCGCCAGCGCGACAGGCCAACTCCACTTCTCGTGGGTCAAATGAATCGATGCTGACGCGCACGCCGGCATCGCGCAGAGAACGTACTGCGTCACCCACTTCACTCCAAGTTCGGCCTGGTTCGCAACCTAGATCGATGACATCCGCACCATCATCGCGAAGTTGTTTTGCGCGCACCAGCAATTCATGTAACGTCAGTCTGGGAGCATGGTTTATTTCTGCCAAGATCTCGATGCGATGCTGGCCGTAATCTTGTTGAATATCGAGTTTTTTTCCGAAAAAGCTTGGCAATTCGCGAATATCACGTGGTCCACATTCAACTGGTATCGCAATCTGCTCACGTATCCACGGCAGGTCATCGGCAAGATAGCCAGGCAGGACAACTCGCGTCACCTGTGGGTCGATTTCGAGATGGCGCAGCAACCACTTGCCAGTCATCAACGCAGCGACGGTGATCGGCAAGACACGGATCGTATATTCGAATCCACTTGCGCTCGAAGTATGCGCCACAATCTCGCGCACTGCATCCTGCGCGAGTCTGCCAGTGACAAAGAGAATGTGCTCGCGATGGTTGTTGGCTGACGGATCTTGCATGTCGTATTTCATTCAGCGAGGTGAAGTGTCCGATGCGATTGTGAGGCTGCGCAGCAAAAAAGTAACGCGCGAAATGCGAATTCCATCTTGACCAAATTTTGCAAGCCACTAAAAAAAGAACTTGTAACGAGGAGTTCGTGGAAAAACAACTTTCGTCCTTGTTGTTTTTCGTGGCCGGGACTCCTCGTTATTTTTTTGTACTTGCTTCGCCGGTCGCTCGAATGCTGGTGATTCTATCGCGCGGATGAATTGATGCACGATGCGTTTAGTAACGAGCTGAGTATTCTGCACGAACATTCCCATTATCTGCTGGTGAATAAACCCAGTGGACTATTCTCTCAAGCAGCGCCAAGCATCGACAGTCTCGAGAGTCGGTTGATATCGTTGCTTACCACTCGCGATGCTCACCCTGGAACGCCATTCATTGGCTTGCCTCACCGTCTCGATCGCGGAACTTCAGGTATTATGCTCATCGCGAGGAATGCTCGCGCACTTAAGCGATTTGGAGAACAGTTTCAATCTCGCAAGGTTGCCAAATACTATTTGGCTGTGCTCGAAGGGAAATATGATCGGGGGTTTGAGCGCTGGGAAGACTATGTGCGCAAGATACCCGAGCGACCTGTGGCGGAAATCTGCTCGCGCGATACGCCTGGAGCTAAACTGGCCAGCCTCGATGTGCAGCCATTGGATGGAGACAAGCACTTTACGTTGGTGTTGTTGCAATTGCACACCGGCAGAATGCACCAGATTCGCGTTCAAGCGGCCAGTCGTGGATTCCCTGTGTTAGGCGACTGGGTTTACGGAAGTACGACGCAGTTTGGGATATTAGATTGCCACGACCAACGTCAATGTATGGCTTTGCATAGTCTACGAATCGAATTCCGTCATCCACAAACAGGAAAACTCGTGGCCGGTACGGCGCAAACGCCTAGTATCTGGCTCGACCTCCCACCGTTTATTGCCACAGCAGCAAGGTCAATGTTTGAGCGCAGCCAGAGCATGCCGGACACCCCTTTCACGTTCGTCGAGAGCATTAAAAGGCCGCAATGAGAGGGCAGGTAATGGAAGCCGGTTCGTTCTCGCTTCGCATCAGTCCGCTACTTCAATGCATGAGGTAATCTGCGATAGAATGCCTGTGAGCCGGAACAAAGCTTGTGACCTGTGAGATCAAGGACGTGAGGATTGGACATCTGTTTAACTCGATCAATTTGTTAGGGATTTACAATGCGTACAACTGAGGTTCGAAATGTACTGTTGGCGACTTTGATGCTGATTTCTGCGAACATTAGCATCGCTGCTGAACCAATTGCTGGAGTCGGTCCAACCTCCAGCGTGGAGAAAGTTCGAGGTGGCTTTGAGTTCTTAGAGGGACCAACACGTGGACCGGACGGTTCGTTGTATTTCTCGGACATCCCGCCACAAACGATTTATCGGCTGGATCCTCAAGGGAAGATCGAAGAGTTCCTGAAGCCTTCGGCACATGCCAATGGTTTGATGTTCGCAGGCGAAAACAAGCTCTTGGCATGCCAGATGGACGGCCAGATCGCTGCTATCGACCTGGCAAACAAGAAAGTTACGATCCTTTCAGACGGTTTTGAAGGCAAACGCTTCAACGCTTGCAACGACTTGGTGATCGATCGACAGGGTGGGATTTATTTCACCGATCCTCGCTTTCGAGCACCACAACCGTGGCCTCAGGGGACCGAGGCATTTTATTATCGCGCCGCCGACGGAAAGGTTACGCGTTTGGGACAAGACCTAGCGGCCCCCAATGGTATCATCCTTTCGCCAGATGAAAAAACTCTCTACGTGATCCCTTCCATGCAACGACAGATGTTTGCTTTTGAGATCCTTGAACCGGGCAAACTAGGACCCAAGCAGACGTTTTGTGAACTGAAGCAGCGCGAGGGGAGCACCAACGGTGGCGGCGATGGATTGACTGTCGATGTGCAGGGGCGACTATACATTACATCAGCTCTGGGGATCCAGGTCTTTGACAGTGCTGGGAAATTGCTAGGTATTATCGAAGTACCCGAGCAACCGGCAAATGTAACTTTTGGCGGCCCGCAAAGCCGAACACTGTTTATAACTGCACGGACCGGATTGTATCGATGTGAAATGGAAGTTGCTGGCCATCAGTTCCGTTCGCAGTAAATTGCCTGGCCACGTTGAACCGATTCGCCTGAGGTCGCTGTTACAGGATGTGCCGAGGATGACAACGCTAGTTTTTGGACATCGAAATCCGGACACGGATGCGATTTGTGCCGCGATCAGTTACGCTGACCTGCTGCGCCAGACCACACGCCCTGACGCCATTGCCGCCTGTTGTGGTGCACCCAATAAGCGAACTGAATTTGCGCTGCGCCGGGCAGGTGTAGAAGCACCTCGCATTATCATGGACGTGCGACCCGAGGTTGTACATGCTTGTCGGCACAACGCAGTTACGGCTCTTGAGACAGAAGTCTTTTTTGAAGTCTACGAACGCATGAAGAGGTTCAATATCGGAGCGGTTCCGGTCCTCAACGATGTCGGTGGGCTGGTTGGACTGCTAACCCTCTTGGATCTCTTGAGGCTGGTCTTCGAGGACGAAGCTGAATCGGCAAAATCGCGACAAGTCGTGACGAGTGTTAATAAGATCCGGCAGGTGCTCAATGGCGAATTCCAGCATGTTGTCAATCCTGACGACCGTTGTGAATTGAAAGTCATGGTTGGCGCCATGAGTGCAGAAGGTTTCACCAAACGACTGCACCAATTCCCTGCCGGAGAGTTAGTCGTGGTCAGTGGTGATCGGCCCACGATTCAATTGCCTGCATTGGAGCATGGAGTGCGCGCGATCGTGGTAACAGGCGGTTACCAACTTTCAGTAGGTTTGCTCCATCTGGCCAAAGCCAACAACGTAACGATTATCAAAAGTCCACACGATACAGCGACGACTACGATGCGGATCAAATCCGCGCGTTCGATCGACGCGGCGATTCAACGAGAGTTTACCAGTCTAAACGCGAAACTACCGATTGCAGAAGTCCGGCAAGCGGTTGAGCGAAATCGGCAGAAACTGTTTCCTGTAGTGGATGATAGTGGCAAGTTAATGGGTGTGCTGTCCAAGTCCGATTTGATTAGTCCTCCCAAGCCGCAGTTAATCTTGGTCGACCATAATGAACTTGGACAGGCAGTGTTTGGAGCCGACGAAGCGGAGATCGTCGAAGTGCTCGATCATCATCGGCTGGGTGGTGGCTTGAAAACAGCCCAGCCCATGCGTTTTATCAATGAGCCGGTAGGTTCAACATGTACTTTGGTTGCTCGCCAGTTTCGAGCATCGGGTGTGGTTCCGACGCCTGGAATTGCACTTTGTATGGCATCGGGCATCATCTCGGATACTCTGTTCTTGCGTTCTCCCACTTCCACCGATACGGATCGAGAATGCCTCGCCTGGTTGAGCAAATATTGTGAATGCGATCTGGAGAGTTATGCCAAGGAGTTCTTTGAGATTGGTTCGGCTCTGAGGAGTTGCCAACCCGCAGAAGTTGTGCGTGAAGATTGTAAAGAATTTTCGGAACATGGACGCCGTTTTTCAATTTCGCAAATCGAGGAGATTGGCTTCGAGCTGTTTTGGAATCGTCGCGATGAGTTACTCTCTGCACTGGCAGACCTGGCACGCCAGCGGCGCCTTGAGTTTTCTGCCTTGTTGATAACCGACATTGTCAGCAATGGTAGTTTATTGTTGCTGTCGGACGAACCCGAATATTGGGAAGATATCAATTATCCTCGAGTGGGCAAACATCTATACCAGCTAGATGGCGTTGTCAGTCGCAAGAAACAACTGCTGCCGCTGATTGCGAAATTGCTGGAACAAGTAAAAGCGGTTGGTGTTCAGAAATCCGCAGTATCCTGAAGAATCACTTTGGACTTGTTCAGCTCTTTGGTGCCGGTTGTGGTAGCGTGCAAGTCGGTTAGGTCTCGCTTGCCGTCAGGGCTTGCAAAACGAGCGACGACGGCGGTAATGTTATCGATCCCACCACGTTGGTTTGCCAAGTCGAGCAGAGCTTGACAACAATCAGCAGGTGGCACATCCCGAGCCACCCAGTCACGAATTTCGTCGTCCTTGACCAGCCGGTATAAACCATCGCTGCACAGGAGAACAGAATCTCCGAATTCTAGTGTGACCTTGTATACGTCAGCCTCGACCTCGCGCCCTCCTGCTCCCAGCGCATTGAACAGTACATTGCTCCATGGAGAGTGTGACGCATCCTCTTCCCTTAATCCACCTTGCCGGACAAGTTGATTTGAGACCGTATGATCTGTAGTTAGTTGGCGGATTTCGTGGTTGCGTATCAAGTAGCACCGGCTATCCCCTGCATGTACAACGAACATGTGTGGCCAAAGAACGTATGCCATGGTTAGAGTTGTGCCCATGCCACGATGTTCTTCTAAGGCAATGGACTCACGTTCGATACCACGATGTGCCAGCGTAAATAATCGTTTTAGTTCTTGTACAAACTTGCCCTCACGATCGGATTCCATCGATGCCAGCCAGGGTAAGCTCCCCAGCAATTGGCTGACCAATAATTCAATTGCGAGAGCGCTTGCCCGATTGCCTGCTTGGTGACCGCCCATGCCATCGGCCACTACAAACAGTCTTCCATACACATCCCCGAAAAGCCGCGAGTCCTCGGGTGCACTGATACTGGACTCGAACACAAACATCGATTTATGAAGTTCGGCGATCAAGAATTGGTCTTGGTTATTCTCACGTCGTTTCCCGATATCGGTCCTACCGGCACTGATCACTTTCGCCACCATGAAGGCGCTCCAAATTCGGGACTGCACGAAAAAGAACTTTGAGAAATTTACCGGTTGTCTCAGCTACCGTAAAGCAACCCTCGCCCCCGCGCGGAGCTTTAACGGCCAGCGCAGCCCGAAAACTAATAGCGGAACTCAATACATTCCCCCAGAAACGTGATAGTTTAAGCCGTAGGGGGCGGTTCCTGATTTCAATGTTGGTCACTTAGTCCCTTGCTCGTTGGCAAACCGATTTTTTACGCTCAATCGAATCCAAAGGGTGATGTTGCTGATCGAAGTCGCAGGCATTTCGCTGAGATACGAACTAGACATCAAATCGCAATTTCTTAGCATGTTGCGTTCACTTGGTCTGCCCAAAAACTCTTACCATTTTCTCGAGCGACGGCACTGCGTCATGTCGTTTGTTGGTCAGCTAGGTCAAGCGTGCGGGTGTTGGAAATTCGATGGCGAACTTAGTACCGCGACCAACTTCGCTTTGTACGCTGATCCGACCTCCATGCGCTTCGATAATTTTGCGAGCGGTTGGCAGCCCCAATCCGGAGCCGCCGCTCTTCGTCGAATAAAAGGGCTCGAACATTTTAATCGCTGTGTTATCGTCCATCCCACAACCGGTATCGATTAAGTCCAAGGCAACGCCTAGCGGTGTGGAATGAGTACGCACGACCAATTGGCCGCCGTCGGGCATCGCTTCTAAAGCGTTCTTCACTAAATTGATCAATGCAGCTTGCAGCGAGTCGCTGTGGAGCATGACGCTGGGGAGATCGGGATCTAGATATTGAATTACTTCCACCTGCAATTTGTCCGCTTGTGGTTTAAACAGTCGCAGGACCGTTTCGACTTGTTCGTTCAGATTGCCGGGAGTCATTTCCAGATCCCGCATCCGGGCAAACCTAAGAAAATCGTGCAGCAAATTCTCCATGCGCTGGCATTGTTGGCGGATCATATCAACTTTAGCTAGCGCCCGGCGTCGTCCAGGCCATTCACAATCGGCCAACTCCTCGCTGAGGAGATCTACATTCATGTGGATTACTGACAGCGGGTTTTTGATTTCGTGCGCCAGCGAACCAGCCAACTCGGCCAGTTCGTGATATTGGCGGCGCAGGTCTTCTTCGTCGGTCATTTCCAACTCCGACATCTCCTGCAACATGCTTTCAGCCTTGAAGTCGTTTAAGCCTAGAATAAAACGGGTTGTCTCAATAAAAGTCTAATGTGATCTTGTCCAAACCGCCACGACGGACAAGCAGGATTCGATATAATAACCCGCCAGCCGCATGGCGGTCTTTCTAGGTTACAAAAATCTCCGGTCCGACGAGCGAACTGGCCCTGTCCGTTTGCTGAATTCCCCAGCATGAAAAGTAGTGCTATGAATCGAGTTTTTAATAGATGCGTTACACGAACGGTCGTGGTATTCGCCGCGTTTTCTGTGACTGCGTACGTCGGTCAATTGACTTGCCACGCGCAATTACCGATACGTTCTGTTGCCCCTTTTGATCAGGAACACCGAACCTTGTCGACCAGCCCGCCACAAGTACCAACTGCAATTCAGCTAGTCAGCACGCACGACAATCCTCTGTTGCGTACTAGTCCGTTGCCCTTTCAAGCTCCTGAATTCACACTGCTGCGGCATGAGCATTACCAACCGGCTTACGAAGCTGGAATGGCGGAGCAGATAAAAGAAGTGGCTTCCATTGCGGAAAACACTCCCTCTGCCACATTTGAAAACACTCTAGTTGCCCTTGAGAAAACGGGGACGACACTTGCTCGCGTCGAAAACATTTTCTCGAACTTTGCCTCTGCTCATACCGACGAAACGATCCAAAAGATTCAGGCCGAGCTGGCGCCTAAGCTAGCTGCACATGGAGACAATATCTTATTGAACAAGGCATTGTTTCGTCGCATCGAATCACTGTACGAACAACGCGATCACCTTGGCCTGAATACTGAGCAGGCTGAATTGCTGAAGAAACAATACGAGCGTTTTGTTCGTGCTGGTGCAAAGCTGAACGACGCGGCACAGGTGCGCATCCGTGAACTGAACGAACAACTCTCCACCTTAACAACCAAGTATCAAGAGAGCCTGCTGGCAGTTACGAAGGAGATTTCGGTCGTCGTCGATGACGCGGCTGAATTGGAGGGCATGAACGCCGCCGATATCGCCGCCGCAGCCGAGGCGGCAAAGGGGCGTGGTAAAGAGGGAAAGTATCTCCTTTCCATTACCAACACAACTCGCCAGCCCGTATTATCCTCGCTTAGAAATCGAGCTCTACGCCAGCGTGTTTGGGAAGCGTCTGCCAATCGAGGGTTAGGCAGCAACGGAGCGATCGATCTTCGCGGCCTGATCCTCGAAATCGCCAAACTGAGGGCCGAGCGAGCTCGGTTGTTGGGGTTCCCCAATCATGCCGCGTACGCATTACAAAACCAGATGGCGCAAAATCCAGCGGCCGCCTCCAAGATGTTGACCGATTTGCTCACCACCCTGATGAAGAAAGTGCACGCAGAAGCTGACGATATTCGGGCGATGATGAAATCAGAAGGAGTTAGTGGCGATGTGATGCCTTGGGATTGGGAGTATTTTGCCGAAAAAGTTCGCAGAGCTAAATATGCAGTCGATGAAAACGAGGTCCGGCCCTACTTGGAGTTGAACAGCGTTTTGCACAATGGTGTTTTTTACACGATGAATCGTTTATATGGAGTTACGTTTCGCGAGCGCAAAGATTTGCCTGTGTACTTGCCTGAAGTGCGCGTATTCGACGTAATCGATGGAGAAGGAACACAAATAGGTTTGTTTTATGCCGACTATTTCCAGCGAGAATCGAAACGAGGTGGAGCTTGGATGAGCTCGTTCGTGGATCAATCCGATCTATTGAAAGAAAAAGCGGTAGTGATCAATGTCATGAATATACCCAAACCGGCAACCGGTGAGCCGGCGCTGATCACATTTGATCAAGCAACGACAATGTTCCACGAAATGGGGCATGCATTGCACGGGCTATTTTCACAAGTCACGTATCCTTCTCTTTCAGGAACGTCGGTACCTCGTGACTTCGTAGAGTTTCCATCGACCTTTCATGAGGATTGGGCGATCCATCCGGAAGTGCTCGCAAATTTTGCCAAACATCACCAAACGGGTCAGCCAATGCCCAAAGAACTGCTGGATAAGATCTTAGCGGCTGCAAAATTCAATCAGGGTTTTGACACACTCGAGTACGTTAGCGCGGCATTGCTGGACCTGCAGTGGCACTCGTTGACACCTGAAACTATTCCCACCGATGTAGAACGATTCGAGGCAGATGCGTTGGCAAAATTTGGTGTCAACTTCTTGGCGGTACCTCCTCGATACCGATCCACATACTTCCAGCACATCTGGGCGGGCGGATACTCGGCCAGTTATTATGCGTACCTGTGGAGTGAAGTACTGGCTGCGGATGCCTTTGATTTCATAAAAAACTCAGGCGGTTTGACGCGCGAACGCGGCCAATTATTCCGCGAGAAAATTCTCTCGCGTGGAGGTAGTCAAGAGCCAATGCAACTGTACCAGAGCTTTCGGGGAAGCCAGCCACAAGTTCGTGCTCTTTTGGTGCGCCGTGGTTTGGCTGGGGAGGAAAAATAGTGACTGGAAAAACCAAAGAACCGAAGGACCTCTGGTACAAAGATGGCTTACGATTCACATGCACTCAATGTGGTCGATGCTGCGGTGGAGCGCCGGGATACGTTTGGGTAAACGCGGCCGAGATCACTGCCATGTCGCAAGCGATGGAGATGGATGAAGATTCGTTTTGCAAAAAATTTGTGCGCCAAGTTGGGCGGCGCCGCAGCTTGGTAGAGTACCCCGACGGCGACTGTATTTTTCTCGATCCAGAATCTCGCCATTGTTTAGTCTATGAGGACCGACCAGCGCAATGTCGGACGTGGCCATTTTGGGACTCGACTCTCAAAACACCTGAGGACTGGGACGAGACTTGCGAGGTCTGTCCCGGAGCTGGAAAAGGGAAACTACATAAGATCGAAAAAATTGAAACAGCTCGTAAGAGCAATCACACCTCCGTGTAGCTGAGTGAGCTTTGTAGATCAGTACGTTGTTTGGTCGTCGAGCGAGGTTCGCTATCGATGTATACGCATAACTGGCCTTTCCGAGCACTGCTGTGTTTGATTCACGCCACATTTGTCTCCAGTTTGCTAGGTGTTCCACACTTTGTGTGCGCCCAAGAATTGGAGGCTGTCGGTGTGGCGCCAGCGAAGGACAGCTTTGTGCTTGTGCCCTCGGGAATCCGATTTGTTCCCTGGGGAAATAACTATGCATCCGTGGACATTTTGGAAAGATTAGAAAAGGAGCCGAAACGGGTCGCACGCGAGTTTGCAGAAATGCGAGCCGCAGGTGCCAATGTTGCTCGCATTCATCCAGAGCTTCCTCGCATCCTGGTTGGGCCGGATAAGGTCAATCAGCAGGCGCTCGACCAACTCAGGCAACTACTTGCGATCGCCAAGCAAGCTGGGATCTATCTCAAAATCACAGGACTGGCAAGCTACAAGATCAAAGATCGGCTTGTTTGGTACGACGCGCTCGACGAGCAGACTCGCTGGGAGGCTCAAGCATTTTTTTGGGAAACCATCGCACGAACATGCGCTGAACACAATGTAGTATTCGCGTACGATTTGGTGAACGAACCGGCGGCGATCGGCAAACGCGAAGACGGCTGGTACATGGGCAAGATGGGCGATGTCGAATTCTGTCAACGACTGACCCTCGACCCAGGCGATCGCAAAGCTGAAGATGTTTTTCGAGATTGGACCCGGCACATGGTTGCAGCGATCCGCAAACATGACAAAACACGTTTGATCACCCTCGGTATGCTGCCGTTTCCCGGCGCCTATCGAGTTGTTGCAGATGAGTTGGATTTTGTTTCTCCCCATCTCTATCCAAAATCCGGCAAAGTCGATGATGAACTCAATCTGCTCAAGAAGTTCGACTGGGGAAAACCGATTGTGATCGGTGAGACCTTTACGTTGAGTTGCGGCGTTGAAGATGAACGCAAGTTTCTGTTGCAAAGTCGCCAAATCGCCCACGGCTGGATGGGACATTGGCCCGACGAATCGCCAACGGTGCTAGCAGAACTTAAGCTTGCGGGCAAAGCGACGATCCATCAGGCAATCTGGCTATCTTGGGTGGATTTATTCAAAGAAGTCGGGCCGGAAATGTTGAATCCTGTTCGCTGATGTCATTACTATCCAGAAATCCCCTCGTTGTGGTTGATTCCTTTTCGCGATCGTTGATCTTTGAAGTGCGGCAAAACTGTCTTGGAGAATCCTTTCTCGACAAAAGGACTTATTCCCATTTGTTTCGAAGCCGAGTATAAATAGAGCAGTGCTATTGAAACTGAGTCTCAATTCCATTTGCACTGAATGCTCACCCATGATTGCTCCCGCCTTTAATACTCAAGCTTTCCGAAGTGGCGAAGTTGTGCCGTTAGACATGTTGCGCGCCGACGAACAGGCGGCGATTGTGGAAATGGTCGGTGACCCGCGTCAAATCCATCGACTTGAAGAGATGGGACTACGTGAGGGGAGTTCGGTACGTATGGTCAGGCCGGGTAGCCCTTGTTTATTGGCTATTGATAGTCGGCGAGTCAGTCTTCGATTGGACGAAGCGACTGACATCTTGGTGAAAATCAGTGAGAAGTCTGTTCGCGTTGCTGTCTAATCTTTGCGTACACACTTGAATTTTCGAGCCCCGGTTTTGTCGGCGAGTTTCCCACCATGACTTTGGCTGACTTGTCAGATGGGCAAAGTGCGACGATTGTTGAAGTCGTTGGCGACGATCAAATCTCCCAGAGGATCATGGAAATGGGGTTGATCGATGGGGAGCACATCACCTTGCGCGGAATCGCGCCGATGGGTGATCCGATGGAGTTTTCAGTGCGTGGTTACAGAATCTCCTTGAGGCGAGCCGAAGCATCTCGCGTATTGGTCGAATTAATCCAAGGTCGTTGAACAGGTTCAGTCGTAGTGCCATGAATAAACATGCGGCGAATGCTGAGGCGGCCAGTGAGGCAACTGTACCGAAATCTCTTACTGTCGCTTTGGTAGGTAACCCAAACACGGGCAAAAGTACACTGTTTAGCGCACTTTGTGGGGTGCCGACTCGCATCGGTAATTATCCAGGCGTGACAGTTGAGGAGAAGCTCGGTAAGTACGTTGATCAACAGGGTGAGGTCACGATTGTTGATTTGCCGGGAACTTACAGTTTGTCGGCACGTACACCGGACGAAATGGTTTCGGTCGATGTGCTAGTAGGCCGGCGACGTGAAGTGCCAAGAGTGGACGCGGTGGTGGTGATCGTAGATGCTACCAACCTCGAGCGCAATTTGTATCTTTTTTCGCAGGTGTTACAAATTGGCTTGCCGACGGTCTTAGTACTCAACATGTGGGATCGGGTTGCATCCAGCGGATGGAAAATCGAAATCCAGCGACTGGAAGCACGGCTAGGAATTGATTGCATAGCCGTATCGGCAGCCAAGGGTATTGGCATAGACAAAGTGAAAACTGCTATTCGCCGTGCGGCAACGCGAGGCGCCAGCGGAACAAGAGCGCCATTTAGGCCTCTGCCAGAGGCGTTCTATAGCGAGTGTGACAGCCTGCGAGATTGGTTGATTGAGCAAGGCGCGGGGGCTGTTCAACCATTTCTTGTTGAGAGAATGTTGATCGACGTTGGAGCCGCTTGCCCCGAGTTGCCTGCCAAACCTAGCCTACAAACGCTGTTGGCGGAGCGGATTGACGAGGCGCGCCAGCGTTTGGCAAATGTCGGGTGCCGTGTACCGACAGTCGAAACCAAATCGCGGTACGCCTGGGTCCGTGAGCTTTTATCCGGAATTGTAGAGCGTCCGCCATTCGAGAATCAAACGGAATCGGATCGCATCGACAGGATCATGACCCATCGCGTTTGGGGTTTGGTGTTTTTTGCGATGATCATGTTTGGCATATTCCAAGCGATTTATAGTGGCGCGACGGTGTTGATGGATGGCATTGAAACTGGCCAGCAATGGGTGATCGCCACAATTCAATCACTAATGCCCTCTGGAATCTTGCGCAGTCTATTGTCAGACGGCATTGTTGCAGGAGTGGGATCAGTAATCGTTTTCTTACCACAGATCCTGTTGCTGTTCATGTTTATTGGCGTACTGGAAGACTGTGGCTATATGGCCCGCGCGGCATTTGTTATGGATCGCGCTATGACACACCTTGGGTTAAGTGGTAAATCATTTCTGCCGTTGATGTCTTCCTATGCTTGTGCAGTACCCGGAATCATGGCCACTCGGACCATTGAGAATTGGCGCGATCGATTGGTAACGATTCTCATTGCACCGCTGATGAGCTGTTCTGCGCGACTGCCGGTATATTTGTTACTGATTTACGCGTTTGTCCCAAACATCAGTTGGGCCGGCGGGTGGATTAATTTGCGCGGATTGATCCTCATGATCATGCACTTGATCGGATTAGGAGTTGCAATTCCAATCGCCTGGGTACTGAAAAAATATGTCTTTGGCGGCCAACCTGCACCATTTGTCTTGGAGTTGCCAAGTTACAAGTGGCCATCGATTGGCGTGGTATTCTATCGCGTGTTGGAACGTGGCCAGGCGTTTCTGGGTCGCGCTGGCATATTGATCTTCAGCACCTCAGTCTTAGTATGGGCGGCTGGTTACTTTCCTAGCGATCATTCGCAGCTTCACTCGGTGACTAACGAAATCGAATCGATCGAAAGTAGTTTACTCGCAGACCAACCTGAATCCGCAAGGCTGACTGAATTGCGCAGCATGCAACGTCAGCTCAATAGTCAATTGATTGAGGCCAGTTTCTTAGGTCGCGCTGGGACGTGGATTGAACCCATCGTAAAACCGCTCGGATGGGATTGGAAGATCGGCGTTGGCGTGATCGCATCTTTTCCAGCTCGCGAAGTGATCATTGCCACTTTGGGAACCATCTATTCACTTGGTGGCGAAGCCGAAGAAAATAGCGGGCTGGAACAGGCGCTGCGCGACGCGAAGTGGCCGGACGGCAGTCCTGTCTATACTTTACCGGTCGCCTTTTCGTTGATGGTTTTTTTTGCTCTTTGTGCCCAATGTGCGGCAACGTTGATGGTTATTCGCCACGAAACTAATTCTTGGCGTTGGCCGATCGTGACCTTTGTTTACATGACCACATTGGCTTATGTTGGCGCGTTGTTGACCTACCAGATTGGTTCTCGGTTATTCGGCTGAAGAACTGCTTCATTGATTACTTGCCCAAGAAATGGATTGCCATGGATATCCAATTTCTGATAACAATCCTGATCGTTGGCGCAGCCGCTTATCTACTCCTTCGATCACTGATCTTGGCCGTTTATGATCGGTCACACTCAAAATGCCAAAGCTGTTCACACAGACCGGCTGGAATCAAAGAGAAACCCTTAGTGTCGATCCAGAGTCGACCGAATCATCGCGCCCTTCCCTAGCTGGACAGCGCCACTTTGCGCGCCAAACATGGTCACAAGGGGCTGGGGCGGCTGGGGCTCGTCACCAGCACGATTTTCCCACCATGCCCGCGCCGCAGTTAAGTTAAGGACTTCGAAGGGCGTGGGCCGAATTCTCAGAAATCGGCAATGGTCATCTTACCGATGTAGCGCGGCAGATTTTACGGTGAACTACTACTCGCTAGATTTTCTCAGGACGATTCGTAAGTGGTTTTATGGCGATGGTTGCACGCGCAAGCTCTACACGCGCGGCCCGATGGGCACGCGGTTAAACGATTTCGCTGCAGTAGCTTAGTTCTTCCTGCAATAATCGAATGTGGCACTGTCCAACGAGTCTTGGGCTTCGTCGACATGCTTTGTCCAAAAGGGGTAGTTTGATGCTCACGCACTGAGCAACAACTGGCTCTGGAAGCAGGTAAAGTAACTCCCCATATGGATCCGCTGGTGTCCCGAATCGAGAATTAAGCCACAGCGAGAAAAAATGGGTGGATGATGGGATTTGAACCCACGACACCTGGAGCCACAATCCAGTGCTCTA
>CAZVBC010000002.1:0-56299 GCA_964625155.1 uncultured Pirellulaceae bacterium | reverse complement strand
CACTGGCCGAAGCGATGGTCTCTCCATCATCATGCCAAGCAGCGCCCAAAACGTGGTGAGTATGGCCTTCTAAAGTTCGCTGAAGTTTCTTGGTCGCTAAATCAAACACGCGCACTTGTTTGTCGGCACCACAAGCCAGCAGGCGCTGGCCATCAGGCGAGAAGCGAGTTCCCAAAATGGTGTCGCTGTGCGCATCTGGAAATTCGATTGCCAGTTTTCCATCCGCAACAGAGAACAATTTCAGTTCTCCAGATCGACTGGGAGGACCGCCGCCCAACGCTATTAATTGACCATCAGGACTGAAATCAATTGCCGTCACGCGATCGCTTATCAGCGATTGGTCTTCGGAGCCAATGGTTCGCTCGAGTCGCCACGGGAGAGTGAGGTCCCAAATCGCAACTTCACCATCAACGGATTTGGCTAGCAGTTGGTTGTTCCCATAACAGGCCAATGAGCCGGTTCCTGCTTGAACTCCGCGTAGTACTGCAACAGGTTGTCCATCCAGCGCTCGTGATATATGCACCGACTTGTCTGCATGTGCGGTAACAATCGTATTATCATCGGGCGTCATCAATGCGCTTAGCGCTACGGAATTAACCACTAGTTGAGCTTTTAGTTTTTCAACCTGCGCAGCCACTTGCGATGTGCGATTTTTTTGGCGCTCGATCTCAGCTTGTTGTTCGGGGACGGCTTTGGCAGCTTTCTCAGCCGACTGAGTGGAAACTGCTAAGGACTGTTCGTTCTTGGCCAACTCGGCCTCCATTTCCTCCCGTGTTTTCTTGAGCGTATCGGGGGCCTTTTTCTTGGCTTCTAAATCCGCAGCGACTTGTTCAACGCGTTTAGCCGCTTCTTCTGCGACCTTCTTGTCGTCCGCCAGTGCCTTCTCAGCAGATGATATGGCGGTTAGCGCATCGGCGATTTCTTTGTCTTTAGTCGCCAGGGCCTGCGCAGCTTTGTCTCGCGACTCTTGCACTTTGTTCTTGGCGTCTGTTTCCGCTTTGGCGACTTTTTCCAACTCCGGAACGCGAGCAGCCATTCTTTCAGTCAATGCTTTGTGTCTTTCCAGATCTCGTTGGGCTGTCGCCAATTCGATATTTGACCGTTGATCACCAACCACGGAAGACACAAGTTTACCGTCAGCGACGTTCCATAATTTAGTGATTCCGTCTTCGCCGCTGGTCAGCACACGATCAGATTTAGAACTGAGTGTCATGGCGGTGATCGGTTTGCCGTGCGACCACTGTTGCAAGACTTCCCCCGACTTTGCGTTAGCGATTCGAATCCATCCATCGCGGCAGGCAAGCACCCATCGCGGAGGCTGAGTTTCGAGCGCACGGACAGATACAACATCAACGTGTTCAGCAAGCAAATTTAATTTCTCAACCGCATAACCAATGCTGCCACCAGCAGATGGTTCCTTGTGCTCGACGATTCGGGCCACGAACAATTTCTTGGTAGGGGTAATTCCTGCAATGAACTCAGATCCCCATACCGCGAGGTTGTCAATTGGTTCGGTTAATCGAATTGAAAAAGTTTGCCGAAGCTCTGTACCGGCTTCCGTTTTCCCATCGTGCGGCCCGCGCGGAATTTGCCAACCTGCAAATTGCCCATGAAGGTCAGAGGCGAATAACCATGCTCCATTCGCGGACCATGTCAACGACCGTATGGGACCGTATTTGCCTCGCAACATGAATAATTTCTGTAGTGTTGGGCCAGCGTAGATCTCGATAATGTTGTCGGTGGCGGTCATTGCCAGCAAACTGCCGTCACGAGTCGCCGAGAATACGCCTCCACTTTCTCTTTTGGCGGTGGGCTCCGTCTGGCGCCGCCAGATTTTGACGCTCCGGAAACCGCCCGCAGCCAATCGTTCCCCATCGGGACTGAACGCTAACGACTGAACAACATCGCGATGAGCGGCAGGTGGCACTTTGGTAGTTGGGTCGTACAGACTGGGGTCGATCAGGGACGATGCGACTGTGCGAGACTTGTCATTTGGCCACTGATACAGTACGACCTGGTTCGCACGACCACAGGCTGCATATTGCCCGTCTGGAGAAACCGCCACGCTGTAAATCGGCTTGACGTTGTCTGGAATCGGCTGCCAAATGATTGTTTCTGTGGGCAGCGATGTTCCGGGCTTGGCCCCCTCGTCAATCCACCGTTTGATCAGAGCAATCTCATCGGCTGTCAACTTTTTTGCCCCAACTTTGTTCTCCGCTGGCGGCATGACAGAATCATCGTCAGCGACGACGCGATCCAGCAAGATCTGCTCTTCGCCTTTCTTGGTTGGAACAGCCGCTCCTGAGTCACCTCCCTGCATTAGCCCAGCATGGGATTCCAGTAATAAGCCACCTTCTTTTTGTTTGACGTTGTGGCAAGCGATACAGTTCTTGCGCAGAATGGGCAAAATCTGTTTGCCAAAATCTACTGGCTGAACTTGAGCCCAGACAGCAATTGGGGACAAGGACAATCCGATACAGAACATGATCCCGAACAGGAACTTGGGCAGGTATTTCATCGTCTTCGTTCTCTCATCGAGCGAAAAGGTCGTGGTTGATGCGCATATTTCGCAGCAACGCCTCTTTCATAACTACCATAATAGTTCAAACTGAAAATGTCGCTGGCCTGTCCCAATGGTTTGTTGTGTTTTTCGAGATCTTGCCGCTTGTGCATCCCTCGGTCAGTTCCATCACAGGGTGTGATTGCAAAATCGCCGTAGAGTGCAGGCAATCAACTTACGGCACCAATTTGCGGAGCGATTTGCAAGAGCTACGGCGCCCATCGTAGGACGGTGTCCGCACACGTGACGCTGCGACAAAATTGTTAGGGCCCGATCCCTTGCTGCGTTGCCCAGAAACCGCCACGGAGATGGTCGCAGACTACGGCGCTGCCTCGGACGGTCTCGTCGACTTTGCCGTCTTGAAAGACGGATCTACCACCCACGATGGTCTGAACGGGCCAACCTTGGAGCGATTGGCCCGCCCATGGGCTCCAGCCACAGCGAGTGAACTGCGCCTCATTAGTGACAGTTCTTTTGCGATGCAGATCGACGAGGACAAAGTCAGCATCGTATCCGACGGTTATTCTTCCTTTGCCAACCAAGCCCCAAATGCGAGCTGGCGCGTCGCACATCCAATTAGCAATTTGCAACAAACTACATCGTCCAAGGTTGGCTTGATTCAGCAATAGTGCCAAACTGTTTTCCACAGCCGGTAAACCGCTGGGAGAGTGTGGATAGGGGCGACCTTTCTCTTCAAGTGTGTGCGGTGCATGATCGGTTGCAATCACTTGAATGCGTCCGTGCGTTAGCGCTTGCCACAACAAATCGGCATCCTTGGCAGATTTGACGGACGGATTCATTTGTACCAGCGTACCCAACTGATGATAATCGTGGGTGGAAAAAAACAGATGGTGTGGGCACACTTCCGCCGTTACCCAGGGACGAGCATTATCCAGCAACGGCAATTCTGCTGCACTGCTGACATGCAGGACATGAAACCGATGTTGGAACCTGCGAGCCAGGTCGATCGCTCGGCTGCTGGCCACGACAGCAGCCTGAACATCGCGTATGCGAGAATGATCCGCGACTGTTAAGTTATCCCCTAATCGCTCGCGGTTTGCGCGCACGGTGGATTCGTCTTCACAGTGTGCACAGATTGGCAACGATGTACGTTCAAAGATCCTCTCCAATGCATCCTGTGCATCGACCAACAAATCGCCTGTGCTGGATCCGATAAAGATCTTGATTCCTGGTATCCCATGCGCCTCGCACAAGTCCTGAATATTGCGCTCAGTCGCTCCGATATAGAATCCGAAATTGACTCGACTGACCTGCGCAGCTCGAGCGTATTTCCACTGCAATAGTTCCATCGAAGTCGCGGCAGGCTGAGTGTTGGGCATTTCCAAATAGGTTGTCACTCCCCCAGCCGCACAAGCCCTGCTACCACTTTCCAAGTCTTCTTTGTGCGTCGCTCCTGGTTCGCGAAAGTGAACCTGGTCGTCAATGACGCCTGGCATCAAAACCAAGCCCGCAGCATCGATGATGTGGTCGGCATTTGAATTGTGCGACGCGTCAACAGCCGCGATCTTGCCATCTCGGACCAGTACATTGGCTGCGGCAACGCACGTGGGAAATACAACTTGCGCTCCGCGAATCAACAATGAACCTCGATGCATTTAGTAGTTCTTTCTAGTTTCTAACGTGCCAAATCACGAATTACCGGCACCAATAAACTGGCGATCAACTCGTGCCCTTGGTCGTTGGGATGCATGCCATCCAGCAACATTGAGTCAACGTGACGCTTATTGAATTCTTGATGAACATCAATCAACGGTACAGACAGTTCGCTGGCAACTGAACGCACAATTTCGACGTAGGGCTGCAATGTTGGTGCTTCGAATCCGTCGACCAATTCGGGACGATACGGTGGTTTTCCGTACAGCTCTTTCAGCTTAGGCGTCCAGCGAAGTGGGTTGGCGGTCATGAGAATTGGCTTTGCACCGGCCGCGCGCACGCGAGATACGATTTCTCGTAAATTCGCTGCATATTGAGTCTGCGAAACACGAGGCTCCTTCGCTGGTGGATCGCGCCACACGTCGATTGCCGAATCGTTAATGCCGAATTGAACCACCACAATACGCGGACGGTGCGCCAATACGTCTCGGTCCAGACGCAGTAAAGCTTGTTCGGTCATATTGCCGCCAACTCCGGCGTTGTGGACGGTTAAAGATGATGCAACTCCCTGCAGCGCCTCCGCAACTCGAACAGAGTAAACTTTTTGAATTGCTCCCGGTCGATATGCTGTCGTAGAATCGCCAAACATGACAATACCACCTGGCATGGGCCGGGCTGCTGTCGTTGCAATGTGCTTGGGCACTTCACCCTTTGCCACGTCATCGACTGCGATACTCATGCGCAAATTGCCTTGCATCGTGGTAATCCATAACCATCCAGGCTTGGCTTCATAAACATACGGGTACGAGACTCGATTGCGTGGTCCAAAATTGGCTGCGACCACGACAGGCTTAGACCACGAACGACCATCATCCTCGGAAAATGCCAACGACAATTCCTCACGACTTCCGGCGCTACTGGGAGCGTGACGTGGTGGGTGGTTCCACAGCAGGACCAACCTCCCATCACTCAGTCGACTCATTTGAGCACAACAGGTAACCGACTTTACCGACGATTGCTTTAGATTATCCCATTTCAATCCATCGCTTGACGTGGCTTCCCACAGCCAGCCACTCTCGGTTCTCAATAGCAAGTACAACGTCCCATCAGTGCGTTCGACCACTGTTCCCTCGATCGACCCTGCATGATCGTGGCTGCCAACGCCGTAATCCAGCACATTACTGCGACGCCAACTCTTGCCAGAATCGTCGGAAACAAACATCACAGTCGCATGTCGCCACGCTGGAACGATCTCTTGTCCCACGAGAACAATTCGGCCGCTTTTGGTTTCAATTATTGAATGAATGCAACCACACCAAGGTCGATTGAGGAGGATCGGTTCCTCCCACGATTTACCATCATCGACACTGCGGCAGACGTAAGTTGGCAATACAAATTCTTGCCAATCAGCCCCTTCTTTTCCCCAATTCCAATTCTTGGGCGCCTTCTTTTCCGCCAAATTCATCCACGCTGAAATGATGACGCCCCTACGCGTTCTCAATAGCGCACGTTCATTGCTAATCTCATATTTGTTAGCATCATGAAACACCCCAGTCGCGGACCAATTTTTGCCGAAGTCGTAGCTTCTAAGGGCTGAGCGCGATTCCATACACAGAATTGCGCCGTCGGCTGTGGTCACAAATGGTCCTTGATGAGCTGCTTCCATGCGTGCAGCATTAGGGTGTATTACCGGCTCAACTTTCGGTTGGGCTTGAGCATGGCTGGCCAGCATCCAAATCAAGAAGGTCCGCATGAGGAGTTTCGTACAGGTTCGTGTCATATGCTGCCTGCTTTCGACTGATGATGAAGTTGACATGCCAAAGTCATGTCGAACGGACCTGGGGCCTTGATCGTCGGACATATTATGAGCTTGTTTACCAGTTTTTCGTAGAGCGCTTGCGAGCACGCTCTCCACGAATCTCCCTGTTGCCAAAATTCGATCGAGCATCGCGTAACCCAATTTCCAACTCGCGGAAACGGGAGAACGAGGTTTCTATCGAGCGCACTATGCAAAGATATCGAGCATTGGCTGAGCGCTCCCGGCAACTCCTGTTATGCGTTCTTGGCGACCATTGACTTCGTAGCTCAGATCTTCATACTGCAATCCCAACGCGTGGAGAATCGTCGCATGCAGATCGCGGAACGCAACAGGACGCTCGATCGCCATCAAGCCGATTTCATCTGTCGCACCAATGCGCACGCCAGCCTTCACACCACCTCCTGCCAACCAAATCGTGAAACCTGCGGCGTTGTGTTGACGACCATGATCGCCCTGCATCAGCGGCGTGCGGCCAAATTCGCTAGCCCAAACCACCAGTGTGGTATCGAGCATACCACGCTGTTTCAAGTCGGTGATCAGAGCAGCCACAGGTTGATCAGTCCATCTTGCGCGAGGAGTGTGGTTCTTTACCAGATCACTATGCGCATCCCAACCGTCTTTATCAGGCATGTCGTAGAGCTGTACAAAACGTACGCCCCGTTCGACCAATCGTCGAGCCATCAGACACTTTCGGCCAAAACTCTGTGTACGTGTGTCGGTATGTTCCAGCCCGTAAGCACGCTGTGCATAAGCAGGCTCATCGTCGATCCTGCCAACTTCCAATGCTGCGCTCTGCATGCGGTAGGCCAATTCATAACTAGCGATGCGCGCTTCCAATTCACTGAAGCCTGGGTATTTCTGGCGATGAATAAGGTTTAGCCGTTGGACCAAATCGAGCGATTGCCTCTGAGTTGCGGCAAATTCATCAGGAGGCAGTAGGTCCAGCACAGGAGTTCCGCGATCACGCAGGCGTGTCGGTTGAAAGGCTGGGGGCAAAAATCCATTTGTATAGTTCGCCGATCCACCCAACGGGCCTGCATCAAACAGGACGACATAGCCTGGCAGGTCAGCATTCTCCGAACCCAGCCCGTAGGTTACCCAAGATCCTAGACTGGCCTTTCCTGACCGAACGTCCCCGGTGTGCAATTGATAACTAGCGGGCGCATGATTGTTCGAGTCCGCTTGAAGTGAGTGCACGAAACAAAGCTCATCGACGATTCTCGCTGTTTCTGGAAACAACTCACTGACCCACATGCCACTCTGGCCATATTGGTGGAAACGAAACGGACTGGCCATTAACACATCCTTGCACCCGTGAAACACGTTAGCATGTTTCGTGGCTAAAACCGGTTGGCGCAGTGAGTCAGCAAGCGGCTTGCCACCAAGTCGCTGTAGGCTAGGTTTATAGTCAAATGTGTCGACCGGCGATGGTCCACCTACCATAAACAGAAAAATCACCGCTGTAGCTCGCGGAGTGTGATCGCACCTGCGTGCCTGCATGGGATTCAGCGGATCGATTGCTCGCTTGCCCGCCCGTGCCTCGAGCGCCGTCAAGGCCACGGTGCCCATTCCGCCTCCCAGGGAAGCCAAGAACTGGCTGCGATTGATGTGATGATAGTGAAACACAATGCAAGGGCCTTTGCAACAAACGAGCCGTACTGCCAGTCAGGTTGGCAGCACGAAGCCATATGATTGCCTGAGGTGCGGCAACAATTTCGCGGACTTGTGTATCCAATCTATTGAGTAGGCAACTGCACTTTTGCCAAATAGATACTCGTCTTTCCCTCGTGACTCGAGTAGTAGCTGACCCACAGCAGATTATCATGCTCGACGAGGCCCGCGTAACTGGTATCGCCTCCTGAAGGTAGTGCCAAGAATTCAGTTATCTTGCCGGTATCTGCATCAACCCAGCACAATGCGGTCCGGACAGGTTTATCGTACAGACGCACCGCAGCGACTGTTCGTCCGTCGGCTAGCTTCAACATGTTTGGTCCGCCGATCCGCGTACCGAGGTCTTTCCATTGCCATTGTGTATATGGTGGCTGTGCAATTCCAATCAGGCCGCTGTTCGGACGACTATCGCGTCTCAGCAAACAATACGCGGTGTTTTCATGAAACACAATTGACGATTCATTCGGGTAACCGACTTCGAAAAGACGCGGAACAAGCGTTTCGAAGTGCCGACCATCTTGGCTGGCATATAACCTTACGAATTGGTCCTTGCCGCAACCGTATCCGATTCCATAGGCCTTGCCCTGATGCCATGTTACGCGCCACAGCCAAAGATCCGGATCACCAATTTCAACTCGTTCACTCCAGTTGCGACCATCTGCTGAAAACCAGGCCAGTGACTGGTGGGTATGTCGGGACTTGTCATGTAGCGCTCCGGCTCCGCACAACATTAGTTGTCCATCCGGCGTGATCGCTATCTTGGCATCGCGCAAGTCAGAGTTTGGTGAAGTGATCAGCGCTGCCGATTCCCACTGGTTGCCATCAACAGACGTCAGCACGCGCAGAGCTCCATCTGGTGAAACGTGTCCTTTTCCTTCGCGAAAAACGCAGAACCAACGGTCTTTGAAACGCACCAAGTCAGTGAAAGCGTTGTGTGGGGCTTGATCCCATATCTTTCGAACATCCACGATTCTCGCGGAATTCTGAGCGGAGACTGTAGCTGAACTACACACAACAAATAGTAATGCGAAAACCTTTACGCCAACCTTCATTGCTATTTCTACCTTAGTTTGTTGTTTTGCGGCCTGCGGAAAGGCTTAGTCGTTATCCGAAGGCCTTCCATGATTTCTTATTCCATCATCGTACCACGACCAACTTGGTCCGTCTGGAGCGGAGCGGTTGAGCTTGCCGCGACGTTACTGTTGGGGCTGTATTTTCTTGGCCGCCACTTCGACAAAAACCGCAAAGGTCATGCCGTCAAGAACGGCGAAATTCTAGAACTGCGAAATCTTGCATCGCTGGCGGGCAGCAACGCAGAACACTGGAGCTTAATCTCATCGCACCACTCTTTGTGGTTAGTGTGGCACGCGATCTGACAATTCAAACGAAACTAAAACTGTCATTTGCGTAAATATTAAAGAGTTAACTCTTGCTAACGCGTAATATTTCAGGTAACTAATGGTGTCGTGTGTTTCTTGTCATAAATTAATGCGTCGCAGTTTTGGCGGAGGTTCGAGCGTGAATCCTCGCGAGTATTGGGTGATGTCAGAACTGGAATGCTACCATTGGTGGTATCGCGGACTGCGTGACATAATTGCGCGGACGATTGATCGCCACTGTTTATCTCTTGGTACCAGTTGTTTGTTGGACGCGGGGGTGGGGACCGGCGAGAATCTGGCTTTTCTTTCGAAGCAAAAGCGATTTGCATATCTCGGTGGTTTTGATGCCTCGCAGGTTGCCATTGATTTGGCATCCAAGAAAGTTGATTCAGCAGATTTATATGTCTCAGACATTTGCAATCCTGAATTGCATCAAGACAGTTATGATGTCGTAACGTCGTGCGATGTCATCAACATCCCCGGTCTCGAAAGGTGCTTCGCTGGACTGAGACGAATTGTTTCTCATATACGGCCCGGAGGATTGTTTTTGGCGAACTTGCCAGCCTACAAATGGTTATTCAGTGACCATGATATGGCTGTGCATACATCTCAGCGATTTGCTGCTGGCCAAGTTCGAAAACTATGTCACGAATTGGGTTTGGAGCCGGTTGTGTTGACCTACCGACTCTGTTCCCTGTTCCCACTTTTTGTCCTCAGTCGTTTGCCAACGATGTTGTTTCGTTCACAATCGGCGGCCCAAGCCCGATCGGCTCTTAAGCGACCCTCGATAATAATGAATACCTTGTTCACTCGCATCGCACGTATGGAGAATTCACTGGTCGAAGCAGGGTTGTCACTGCCGTGGGGTAGTTCTGTGTTTGTTGCCGCTCGCCGACCAATCTCCGCGCATTAAGGGATCGTGCTGAAAATAAGTTGCTGAATCTGCCAAGGAACCGCGTCAGTAGTCCAATTTCTCCGAAATCGGCAATGAGCAGGTAGAAACTTGCTGGTGACGAACCCCATCCCATTCAACACGTGTTTTATAAAGCCCAATTGCGTTTCAGTTCTGACGCAGCCGGTTAGCACTCGTTGGGTGTACCGCCCAGCCCGGCCGTCACCGCCTAATGCTGGTTTAGTTGAAGGTTAGTACGCGCGGTCCGATGGGCACGCGGTTAAGCGACTTTGTTGCAATGACATAGTCGATCCACCAGTTAGCGAAAGTGGCACTGTCCAGCTAAGCCGATGCAGCTTCTGACTGTTGGTTCTTCGGCAGGAAACGGCAAGCAAGTCCAGTGGCAATCACGGTGATCACGGCTGGTTCGAGGATCATGCGGTACCGGTAATTCTCTATTTCTGCGGCTGCGGTAACAGCAGCGAAATAGGCAAAAATGAGTCCGATGGAGAATCCGCAGAGCCTCCAGAGTGTTCGGCGCTCCAGCAGCATACAAAGCAAACTGAACCCCATAACCAAAAAAGCCAGCTCATTGAGTCGCAAAAACCTGCTAGCGGTATTATTGAAAACTGGTTTTAGTAATTCTGCAATCGATTCATTGCTCCAATGAAATTGCCCATCGTAGAATACAGAAAGGTCGCCATACGAAGGAAATGGATTCAACGTACAGCGCCAGAAGTTTCCAAATCGTTTGAAGGCCGACCAAAAGAATCGAACCGGATACTCACGAATTCCGGACCAGCAAACATCAGTAACTAGTGCATCAACTTCTTCGGTACTCAACCCGCCCGCTTCTAATCTCCGCACAATGGAATAACAATAACGATCCTTTAGGTCACCCCCTTCTGGTTGCACGATCGATAGGAGTCGCTTTGCGCCATCCGTTTGAGGCAACGGCAGATTTCCACCGGAGCTATCTTGAAAACAAACCTCCCATTTGTTCACTGCTGGTAAACGCGTTAAGAATAGTTCGTCGTAAACGACCCAGTTCCTCGCATACCAGGGTGCGATCACGATCCCATACACGGCAATCATCAAGATTGCGCGCCCCAGGGCGAATCTCAACTTCTCTCGTTCGAAGGTTGCTTGGATCAGCATCACCATGATCAAGGGAACATACAACAATTGTGGAACCGCTCGGATCAATACGCTAACCGCCAACATTCCGCCCAGCATTGCGGATAATTGCATAGTCGGTCGCTTTAAATAGAAGTACCATACGCACCAAAGGACCGACAAAGCAAACGTAAATAGAGTCTCGCTCAGCAGAAGATTGGCATACCAGGCTCGCGTGATGCATGCAACGGATAAACCGTAGGCGAGCAATGCGGCAACTCTTGAACCCGTGATCCGGCTAACAAACAAGCCAGTACCCAGCGATGTTAACCACATTAAAATGTGCTGAGCAATCACGGTCGCCAGCAACGCATTTTTGCCAAACCCTAATTGAAACAAACTTAGAAACCAAGCATATCCGGGCGTGCGGTAATCAACTCGCAAGTCCAATAGGAATGGGTCTCCGCCAACCACCAACTTGCCCATCTCCCAATATTGTTTTGCATCTAACGAAATCGATGGCGGCCCCATTAAGATTATCAGCAAATGCTTAACGACATCTATGGTGATCAGCGTTACTAGGGCACAATAGAACACCCTCCTCGAATTATTAACCATCGCGACTGCTTTCAGTTGAATTATTACCAATAGGACATGTTGGTAAATTAGCATTGTGTCACAATATGTTGGAAGTAGGGGCAACGCTTTTCTGCGTTACTAAGTCCCATTGCTGAAATCGTTGGCCGAATGGCAGGTGCAGCCAGCCTACTGGAGTCACTTTGAAACCACGAGTAAACAAACTGCAGCAAACCGAGCTGCACGATCGCCAATCCATGAGTGGGCGGCTGATATTTCCACTAGTCGCTTTGTTTTTGTTCAGCGGTATTCCGGCACTTGTTTATCAAACTGTGTGGCAGCGTATTCTCGTGTTGCATAGTGGCGTGGGTACAACGTCGGTGGCGATCATCGTCTCGATGTACATGCTTGGCTTAGGTGCGGGCAGTATGTTGGGCGCAAACTTAAGCAAGCGAATTGGCATCAGCACAGCCTTAGCGTGTTTTGCCGGATTGGAGATCTTTATTGCCTTATACGCGATGGCGACTCCGGCACTGCTGTACGATTTCTTATACGTGAAACTGGGCTGGTTGTACGCAAACGGCTGGATAGCAGCCGCGTTGCACTTTGCAGCCCTAGTGCTGCCTACCTGCGCCATGGGTGCAACGCTCCCGTTGATGACACGAGCGGTAATTCGCGATCGGGAACTGGCTTCATCGCACATCAGTTTGTTATACGGAGTGAATACTTTAGGGGCCGCAATGGGAGCGCTGGTGTCTCCCTGGATATTGATGCCTTACCTGGGTGTTAAAGGGACCATCTCGATCGCGGCGGCAGTCAATTGTTGTGTAGCCGTCGCGGCAATTGCGATGCGCAGCAGATTTTCCGCAAGGATGTCCACAACCGCGTCTACGAAGAACGCTTCAAGGGGCCAGCAATCTAAAAGGCAGTCCCTCAATCGCGCTGAACAAAAAAACTCTGCAACTTCGCCGACGGATTTAGATTCAGTCAGTCAGAACCTGGGATTCTTTTCCCAGGGAGAATCTTGGTTGTCGTTGTGGTTGGCCCTTTATTCGTTGTCGGGCTTATGCGCGGTCGCATTAGAAATACTGTGGTTTCGCATTCTTGATGTCGCGGTCAAGTCAACTTCGTTCACTTTTGGAACTGTGCTGGGGGTCTTTCTTGCATGTTTGGCATTGGGGAGCATCCTTGGCTCGTATATTCTGCATCGTTTCCATCAGCCGTTACGAGTCTTTTTGCTTTGCCAATGCGCAATTCTGGCCAGCTCTGGGGCGATTCTGATCATAGTGGCCCGCTTGTCAGGGTTGTGGATTTCTTCGAGTTGGTTGTGGCAATACTGGTCAGATTACGAGCCGATACGCCCTTCTTGGAGCGATCCACTGGCGACCTTGATTTTGTATGGTCTTGTTCCAGTGGGATTATTTGGTGCTCCGACGTTGTTGATGGGAGTCAGTTTCTGTGCTATGCAGCGAGCGGTACAAAGAGAAATCGACTTGTCGAGTTACCGTGTCGGCATATTACAGTGCGGCAACATTTTAGGCTGTACCGTGGGCAGCCTGTTGATTGGTTTGTGGTTGATTGAATCCCTGGGTTCTGCAAACTGTGTTCGTGCGCTGTTGGCAGTAGGGCTCACTTTTGGCGTCTTGGGAGCGATACTCACTGCAAATCAATGGCAGTTTTTAGCAATTCTAGCGAGCATGTTATTGCTGATGTGGTTTGTGCCAACCAACCGCGAATTGTGGTTGGCATTGCACGGTCAGACTTCTGGCAGTGATTTTTATGTGGCCGAAGATTTGACTGGTGTGGCGGCTTTAACGCGCGAGACAGATGAAGGAGACTGGCATCTATCAGCCAATGGAAAAGGTCAAAGTTCGATTCCGTTTGGCCACGTTCACAGTAAGTTAGGCGCTTTACCGGTCGCCATTCATACGCAGCCAAAATCTGTAGCAATTATTGGTCTTGGTTCTGGTGGCACAGCCTGGGCTGCACTCAGCCAACCTGCCGTCCAAGATCTGAGGGTGTTTGAAATCTGTTCTGCGGAAGCGTCCGTTTTGAGAGAGTTTTCCAGTTCGGCCTACGGAGAACAAGTGCGATCATTATTGAGTGATCGGCGACTGACCATTGATGGCCGTGATGCGAGATTTGTCTTAAAGACTGAGGAGCGGCAATACGACGTTATCGAAGCAGATGCCATTCGCCCGCACGGTTCTTTTTCAGGCTACTTATACTCGATCGAGTTTTTTCAACTTTGTTCGCGACGGCTCAAGCCAGGTGGCATGATGTGCTCTTGGGCTCCTACACCTGCCAGTTACGCGACCTTCCGACAAGTTTTTCCTTACGTGGTCGACTTGGATGGAGGAGTTGTTTTGCTTGGCTCGCACACTCCGATCCCAATGGACCTGGAAGGCTGGCGAGTTCGTATTCGTCAGCAAAGCGAGTACTTGGGATCGCAAGTCGTGGAGGAGTGCGTAGGCTGTATTGATCGCGCTCACGTTCATACGCCGGACTTGACTCGTTATCCCATCAATACCGACTTGACTCCCTTTGACGAGTTCAATTGAGTTGTCATCACCCAATCCTCGCCCGCCGCAAGTCGGTTTTAATTGGGCAGCGCCACGATTGATAAATTGTACGTTAGCGCCCGCTTTCTTTTAATTTCGCGGCTAAAATCGGACGTTAACGCGCCTAATGTCTGATGGAAAGTGGCGCTCACTTAAGCTAAAGAGTTTAGATGTAATTAAATAGAGTCAACTGGTTCACGTTGCCCATCAATTGAAGCGAGGCTTGTAGAGCTGCTTGGCGGGCGGTGAGATCCGAAATGGTCTTAGCCAGATCGGCATCCAATTCGTCCGACTCAACCTCTGTGAGCTGGATGATTTGATCGTCCGTAGTCTGTAGAGATGAATCAAGTGATTGTTGTCGAGCTCCCATCACTCCACGCGCGAGTGACATGCGCAGCAGGTCGTCGTCTAAGGCGCGGGCAATGCGCTCGATGTCTTCCAAGTTGTTAGTATCGACTGACTGCTTGAAACGTAGTAGCGAGGTAAACGCCCCTTCCACTTCAATACCGCTGACATCACTACCTTGTATGACGCTGTTCGTACCCGATACGGCGCCTGTCGACGTGATTGAGCCTCGCGGAACCAAACCCAAGCCGATGGCAGCTTGACTGCCACCTGGGCTGGAAACGGAAATTTGTTGCGTACCAGAAGGTGCAGTCAGCACCACTCCGTTGCCATTGACTGCCAACGAGGCCACCACCCGCAGAGCCGGTGCAAAATTGTCGACGTGGTTGTTAATACGATCCAGGACATCACCAACCGTTTGTACTCCATCCAGATTGATTTGTAATTGCGATCCGTCGGTGCGTGTGATGGTCAAGTCGAAGGTAGTGTCCGACGTGAAGATGCCTTGCCCAAAATTCAAATTGCTAACCAAGGTAGTTGTGTCAAAAGTGCGGATGCCCAAGACGGACGCCAGATTGGATCCGTTTTCTCCGATGCTTAATGTTGTTCCACTTTCAACGCTTTGGACTGTCAGGCGTTCACCGCTGGAATCTAATTCGGCAATGACTTTGGCTCCCGAGCGATGGATGCCGTTGAGCAGGTCTTCGACGGTCGACATGCCGTTGGTGGCAATCGTATAGGTGCGATCTCCCTGCTGGATACGAAAGCTATTGCCGATGGTTACACCTGTGCCAGCAAACAACTGACTCAGGAGAGTTGCGTTGGTAACCTGAGGATTCAAATCGCTACCAACGATCGGGGCTGTACTGCTGGAACTGGTGGAAAGGATTCCCAATTCCTCGGCTGTAAAACCGGCTCCACTCTCACTGATCCGCAAGATCCCACCCAATCCATCAGCAAAGGTGACTTGCAATCCGTTCCCATTTAAGGTGACTTGCAGCGCACGACCACCGAGCGGTTCGGCTTCGATAGTGCGTTTGATATCGTCCAACGTGAACGCACTGGATAGATCGACTTCCAAAGTGGTACCGCCATCAGATATCACGATGCCGCTGAGGTTTACACCACGTCCTCCATTAAGTTCACGGATCTTGGTGCTGAGCAGTGGATTGGGATTCAGTTCAACGTTTCCCACCACGTGCGCCGAACGCACTCCGAATGCCTCGTCCGCAGTAATGTTGGCAGCTACTGTAGAGGCAAAATCGGTGAAAGTCTGCAATTCGTCGCGCGTACCCGTAAATGCGATCGCATCGGTACGGGTTTCCAGTGGCGGTCGACCCACACGCGAACCAGAGAACAGATATTGGTCGTGTAGTTTTGTATTGCCGATGTCCACCAGTTTGCTGATGGCTGCATCAATTTGAGCACCTATTGCTTGCAGTTCTTCGGGTGAATGAGTATTGTCTGCTGCGGCTACAGCCAAACCACGCATTTCATTGAGGATCGCGTGGCTCTGAGCGAGGGACGTTTCGCTGGCGGTTAAAACTGATTGCGCACTTTGGATATTGGAATGCAACTGATTCTTGTATTCCAGTTGTCGCTGAGCCGCCAATGCACGGATTGCTGCACTTGGGTCTTCGCTGGCTTTGGTAATTCGCAAGCCGGTGCTGAGTTGCTCCTCGAGTTTGCGGATCGAAGATTGATCGTTGTTGATTTGGAACATCAGGCGATGAATCGCCAATGATTGGCTCGATCGTGATGCGATCGTGGGATAAAAGGAGCTGGACATGAACCTAGCCTCTAACTCGAACGTCCCTTACAGATTGACCAATGTTTCCAGCATTTCGCTGGAGGCTTTGATGACACGACTGCTCGCCTGAAATGCTCGCTGATAAAAAATCATTTTCACAGCCTCTTCATCCAAGTTCACTCCAGTAACCGCCAGATGTTGGCCTTCGAGTACCTTGTAAAAATTTCTCAAACCATCGGTAATTCCATTTTGAATGTTGATGTCCTGAGTCGTGCTCACCACGATGTTTTCGAATTGTTGCTTGATGGACAAACCGTTGAGAGATTCCAACGGAGCATCGAACGCCTCGGCCAAACGCAACGCGTTATCCGTACCGCCATCAATCCCATTTACGCTGGCTGCAAACAGGCGATCGTTCTCCAATATCTGTTCGTTAACACTGATCGTGTCGGCCGAAGTGCCTTGGAAGAAAGTGTTGATCCCCACAGCAGCCAAAAAACCCGATGTATCATTTTGAAACGCAAATCGTGTCCGTTCTGAGTCGCTGGTGATGGTCAGTTGCCCGTCATTCGAGATGGAGGCGCTGATGCCGGAAATTGCTGTAATTTGATCGCGGATGTCCTCCAGCGACGTATCATCGGATTCGCCAAGTAATCGCACGCGAATTTCGTGCGTTTGTTTTAGCCCGGTTTGGCGGTCCAGTACTTGGATCTCGAATGAACCATTCTGGATTTCGCCAAACAACCCAGATAAATCGACTGCGGCGGAGGCATCATCAGCAGCGTTGGTGCCGGTCACGGAACTGAAACCCTCCAAACCTTGACCCTGCGTATGGATCGCGTTGAATTCTTGGATTAACAGCTTTGCGAAGTCATCGATTTCAGCCGTTTTCTCTGGCAGTGTCGACACTCGAGCATCGTAAAACCCTTTCAGTTTGCCTGAGCTGAGCACCAGAGGCGAGTCAGTGTCAACAATCCGAATCTCCGGTGCAACCGTGGAGTTCGATGAAGCAAGTGCATAGGTGACATCGCGCTGAATTCCATCCGCGACCAGAAACTCGCCACCCACAAAAATTGAAACTGAACCGCTAGTTTGTTCGACCGCACGGATGTCGATCAGCGAAGCCAGTTCTTGCAACGCTTGATAGCGTTCATCTCGCAACCCGACCGCGTCGCTGCCTAAAGTTCGTCCACCTTCTAATTCGACGATGCGCTGGTTCAGCGTAGCGACACTTTTGGTGAGCCGATTGATCTCGCTGGCCGTTCCCCGAATTTCGCTGTCCAGTTCAGATGAAATGCTCCCCAATTGCCGCTTCACTCCGCCGAGATCTGCGGATAGTTTTTTGGCACGTTCGATTACCAGCCTCCTCAATGATGGATTTCCCGGCTGATTCAACAAGTCGTGGATACTGTTCGAAAAATCTGAAATACTGGAACTGATGTCAGCGTCGGACAGTTCATTGAATACGGACTCGAGACGATTGTATACATCGCCGATGGCCTCATTGGCTGCCAATTCACTCCCCATGTCGCGCAAGCGTTCTGCAACGAATGTGTCGATCTTTTGAACAACTCCGACCGCCCGTACGCCATAACCGAGAAGCACCGCACCTACTAAAACGGATGGTCCGGAGGTTTGTACCAGCTCCTGTCGAATGTACCCGGGAGTATTCGCATTTGCGACGTTGTTCCCAGTAACTTGCAGCCCCAGGTCCGCTACCGAAAGTGCGTTGGCCGAGTTACGAATAGCAGCAAATAATGACATAACCCCTTCTCACCATTCTGCCGATGCACAACAGGCACGTGTGACGCTCGGTTTGGCCTAAGCCCTTGCGTCTAAAAGCTGGCCACCCTGATCGTCAGCCATAGGTGAATCGATATACACGCTGGATTCGGGTTTTCCACGAACAAACAGTTGCACCATTTCGTTAGTCATCCTGGAGCATTGGCTGACCAGTACCCAGACAGCTAAGTTGAGTCGTTTGAGATGTGACATGCGGCGTTCAGCGGCCAGCAGCAGCTCGCGAAACTCTTGCAGTTGCCATGCGGGCAAAGTGCGGGCCAGTTGTTTAATGCTGGAGAATTTGCAACCAGCATCCTCACTAGCTTGATCCAGCAACCTTTGCCGTTCGTCTGTTAACCCTGACAGTTCAGTGAACAATTTGTGAGCGGAAGAAGCGTGAGATTCGAGTCGCGCGTATTCACCCAGCAACAGTGCCTGTTCATGTTCTGCTAACCAACCACTCCACCGCGAAGTCGCCTCGACGACTCGTTCTAAGTACTTTCCAATGGCTTGTTCAAACGTTAAGTTCGTGGTTTCCATGAGGATCTCCTCAAAACTAATCGGCGCAGCCGGCAAATGTGTTGGTAACCGCCCTGTTGGGTCGCTTTAAAATTCGGAGAACTCGACCTGAGCAGTAATCCCCAAAGCACAGTTGGCTCGTTCAGCGGTAAAACTCGATAGCTGAAGTTGGCACAGAAAAACTGTGAAAAACTTGGCTGAAAATCGCGTTTTTTCGTTAGCTAGCAGTGGCTCCGACCCTCGATCCGTGTCTTGTTTTTCGGTAATTGTGAACACATATGCCGCAGACATTGCTCTGCAGTGACCCAACAAGTCGAGACCCCGCCATGTCTACTCCATCGGCTCGACCGGTAAAGCTGGATCAACTAAACCCCATACTTCCTCTAAAATGCTAGCGATCGTGCCTAACTCCAAGATTTTGACGTGACAGTATGACGACGAGGACCATCTGGTGCACCTAGGTGTTTTAGAGTGGATTTGCGGAGGGGGGCTAAGCCAGCTCCCACTTGATCAAATACCAGGATCGCTGCGTCGCGAAGGCTGGACGATGCTTAGTGCTCTGGTGTCCGATTTGTGCCGATCTTCATCAAATTCCAAAGTCTCGACGACTATTGATCCACGACTGGTCAATGGCACTCAAACCAGCGGACTGTGCCGACTTGGTTGTCAGATCACTCAGGTCGAAATGAAAGAAAACGCCTCTAATGAGCCCGAGCAGGTATGGCTTGAAGTTTTCCGCGATGTCGATGGTCTGATCGTAATTGCGCCAGAAATTGGGGGAGTGCTGGAGAATTTGCTCAGCGAATTTTCGCGAGCCCAGATTCCTTGTTTTAACTGTTCGGGGGATTTTCTCGCTAACGCTTGCAACAAGTATTTGACCAGCAACCAGTTGTCGGCGGCTGGAATCGCCCACCCGGCGACACGAACGCTACGGTTGGTTGATGCTGACTGGATGAATCATGTCCGCGCTAACCGAAATAGCTCTGCGGACGCGGACGTTGATCAAGTTGCAAGTTTGCAAACATCCTACTGGGCCGTAAAGCCATCTGACGGAGCCGGATGTGACGGGTTAATGCGGCTTAGTACACAAGACTTAAATGAGATGCTCAAGGGAACGTACGGGCAACGATTGGACAACGGACTGATTGTCCAGCCATGGATGGAAGGAATTCCCTGCAGTCGATCTGCCATCGTCGATCGCGCTGGATCGGCGCACTGGTTGCCTTTGTCAACGCAGGACCTGACCCTGAATCCTCAACCTAAGTATCATGGTGGAACCATCCTGGCTGGCGAGTTCCTGGATGAGGCGGACGAACAGAAAAAACAAATGCCATGGAAAAAAGGCATGCAAGGAGACGGAATAGATAACATTTGGAAAATATCATCCGACGAGATGGATAAACTCGACATGTTGCTCAAGAAAGCCGTTAACGCGATGGGGCCAACACCCTTGGGATGGATTGGAGTTGACTTGCTTTATCACGTCACTCGACGGGAATCACCGTTTACAATAATCGAATTCAATCCCCGGCTGACAACTTCCTTTGTTGGTCTGAACAGCGCTTGTGGCGGTGGTTTGGCTGACCAACTGGTGTTGGCTGCGGTGGGAGATGCCGTTCGATTGCCAAAGACGTGGACATCCGTCCGTTTTGAGTGCTGATCCAAGCCATAGAAGGAAAAGCCCGCGACAAGGAAACATTGGCATTGCTAAACAGACAGTGAGTAATCGAATTTGGGGTTTCACTCGCTGAGTCCGTGAAGGGCTTGGGCCCGCGAATTCACGCCCTTGGCGAACCTCAGGGCCCGTTGCCCCAACTATTTCAATTGGTCACTTGCTGTTTTTTAGTGCTTAGGTTGTTGTACTTACGCGGGGAGCAGGGCCACAATGAGTCGACGCAAGCCCAAGCCAAAACGAATTGCAGCAACCAGGAGAGTCCCCGATCAGCCAGGCAGTCTGCGCGTTTCAAATCGGCTGATAGTTTTGTTTCTGGCGACCTTGGGAACTGTTGTCACATTCATCTTCATTAGTCATTCGGGATGGCCTCAGCGTACCGCCAACACGAACGCTGCAATTCGGGCGGCTCAGCAAGCGATGCGGCTGAATGATTATGAATCAGCGTTAGAAACTTGCGATAAACTGCTCAAAGCAGGAGAGCAATTACCGTCGATATTTCTGATCGCCGGAGAATCTGCCTCAAAACTAGGGCGATTTAATGAGGCTGTGAAATATTACGAACGAGTACCTGACAGTGCTGGAACGGATGCTTCGATCGCTCGTTGGGCGGCGGGTGAAATTACGCTGCACTTGGGACGCATGTCTGCGACGATTGACTTGATGGAACAGAGCTTGAGACTCGACCAAGAAAACACTCCGGCTCGAGAAAGGTTAGTGTATCTTTTAAACCTAGCGGGCCGACGCTGGGACGCAGCCGAACATCTGTTCCACTTAGTACGGCACGGAAAATGGTCGGTCCAGCACTTGATCTACATCGGCAATCTCGCGAAATCCATCGAAAACGAACGTGAACTTCGACAATTTCATGAGGTGGATCGGCAGGACCCATTACCGTTGTTGGGGCTGGCACGCTTGCGCATGCGCGCTGGGCTTTTTGATGAGGCCAAGCAGTTTCTAGACACAGTCCTACGCCAAGCGCCGACCTTGATCGAGGCAAACGTACAGATGGGTAAGTTACTTTTGCAGACGGAATTTCATGCCATTCAACAGTGGCATGCGAAACTTCCTAGCTCAGCCGAAACACATCCCGAAATTTGGATGATTCGAGGTGAATGGCTGCGCAAAAATCGGGTGCAACTTCCTCTGGCTGCGCGCTGTTACATCGAGGCCGTGCGTCGTGATCCGAATCACCTTGCGGCCTTACACGGATTGGCTCAGGTCGCGGCTGAAATTGGGTATGCAGCTCACACTAAAGATATTTTGGCGCGAACGGAGCGGCTGGATAAGTTGTTGTATGCGCTCGAGCGCATTATGTCCAATGAGTGGTCACTGCGCGGCGGCATTGGACAAGGGTCAGTCACTCTTGCCCCTTCGGAACAAAAGCTTAGCTCTGCGCAGTTGCTCGAACCAATTATCTTGGCGGCCCAATTGACGCATGAGCTTGGCAGAGTTTGGGAATCGCTCGCCTGGTGCCAATACGGTATAGAGCTCGACGAAACGAATCCCCAACTTCGACAGCTCTCCCTGCAGACTTCAAAACTGCATGATCCTGGTGCGCCTCAGACGCAATCGCAGTTAGCGTTGAACTACATCGAGCTGAGCGAAGTCCTTCAATTGCCGACGTGGAACTCCGATAGTTTTGCGAAAATTGAAGGTCACCAAATTCGCAGTCCAAGTACGCGTGAAGTTGGACCAACACAGCAGCAACCGAGCACTGTAGAAAACACAGCGGCATATGCACCTCGGTTTGAGGAACAAGAGACGGCGATTCAGTTCACTTACTTTGCTTCGCGGACAAGTTTTGCGGATGGTCGGCGCATGTTCGAAATGACAGGCGGAGGTGTCGGGATACTCGACATCGAGCGAGATGGTCGACCGGATCTTTTTCTTGCGCAAGGTTGCAGTTTTCCGACGATCCAGCTCGACGAAGAACATGGTGACGCTTTATTTCGCAACGTCAGCTTTATCGGGTCTCAGAGGATTCGATTCGACGAGGTCACACGTGCTGCGCGAATCAGGGAATCTGCGTATGGGCAGGGAATCAGCGTTGGTGATGTCGATGCCGATGGGTTTGACGATATATATGTGTGCAATGTGGGGCGAAACCAACTGTGGTTGAATCAGGGTGACGGCACCTTCCGCGATGGACAGTGGTTAATCGATGGCCATGCGACTACAGGTGGCTCGGGTGCATGGACTGTCAGTGCAGCGGTAGTGGACTTGAACCTGGATGGGCAAATGGAGATCTATGATGCGAACTATGTCGAAGGCGAGGATGTATTCTCGCGTCGATGTTGGATCGGTGGGTTGCCCAGGGCATGTTCGCCGATGAATTTTCGCCCGGCGGCTGGAGTGCTATGGGGATTGGATAAGAGTGGAACGTTTCGAGACATCACGCCGTCGAGTATGGCTGCGGGTGTGCGCCAGGGCAATGCGCTGGGCGTTAGTGTGATGCGGACCCAAGGTTCGAAGTATCCGTCCATTTTTGTTGCCAATGATCAGATCGCAAATCTGATGTTAACAGCCAGCCCGCAAGAGCTGGCACCACTGGGAATTGTGTTCGAAGATCGTGCCACGTTGAATGGCTTAGCCTTTGATGGCGATGGAAAAGCTCAAGCGTGCATGGGAATTGCTACCGGCGACGTGGATCGCAATGGTTTAATTGATTTGCTGGTGACGAATTACTACGACGAACCCAATACACTGTATCTGCAACAATCTCCCAATGTATTTCGCGATGCGACCAAGGCGTGGGGGCTGGTCGCACCAAGTTTGAAGATGTTGGGATTTGGCAGCCAGTTCTTGGATGCGGACTGTGACGGTTGGCTCGATTTAGTAGTCCTGAATGGACACATTGATGATATGTCGCACATGCGCGTACCGTTTCGGATGAGAGCTCAATTTTTTGGTGCCAAACCAACAGGGAAATTTGTAGAGCAACCGGCTGGTGAAGTGGGTGACTACTTCGCGAGTGAACGACTTGGCCGAGCGCTGGCGATCGGAGACTTCGATGTCGATGGACGGGAGGACTTCGTGGCGACCGATCTAGAGCGTAACGTCAGTCTTGTACGCAATGTTTCGCGGGCGGGAAATTACATCCGTTTGTCGCTGGTGGGAATTCAATCAGCGCGTGATGCAATTGGTGCAGAAGTTGTATTGAAGATAGGCGGACAATCGTGGACCAGCCAATTGTCTGCTGGTGGTGGGTACATGGCCAGTAATGAACGGACACTGCATTTTGGCTTGGGGCAGGTAGCGAAAATTGATCTCCTGGAAATAGAGTGGCCAAGCGGAATTCGTCAAGTTCATGAGAACATTCTGGTTAATGCTCATTATTTAGCTGTCGAAAATGAGCCCTCACTGCTTGAATTGAAAGTGCCTTCTGAGCCTCGCGGACAATGACAGGCTTACTCCGATTAATTAAATTTGAACCGAAATGGGCGCCCAGCCAGTATGCTCGCTACAAGCGACTTTGCAAAGCAGTTAATATTATGTGGATACACCTGCCTGCTTAGTCAGTTTAGTTGGTACCTACGTTTTTCTCCCGCCCGTACTTCAAGTCGAGT
The DNA here is from genome assembly GCA_964625155.1 of uncultured Pirellulaceae bacterium. GTDB lineage: Bacteria > Planctomycetota > Planctomycetia > Pirellulales > Pirellulaceae > Aureliella. Next base: position 32,474 of record CAZVBC010000002.1, on the reverse strand, counting down.
GTTTATTGTGTCTGTCACGAATTTCTTTACGTTGGTTGCTGGTTGTTTGGTTGCTGTGTGCTTGCCTTGCATTGCTGACGATCAAACTCAGACAGTTAGTAAATCGGGGGAAAATTCCGCGAGCGCTGGAGCGGATCCAACTTTACCTGGCCACTCTGATCATGGCGAAGTTTTTAACGAAGGTCCGCGTCAAGCAGCCTACTTGATGCAGGGGATGGGCAACGTCGTTTTCCAAGCCTCGACCAGTCATCCGTTGGCACAAAGATTTATCAACCAAGGTGTGGCGCAATTGCACGGGTTTTGGTACTACGAAGCGGAACGATCGTTTCGACAAGCTGCCATGCATGATCCCGAATGTGCAATTGCCTATTGGGGTATGTCGATGGCCAATTCCGGAAACCGCACACGTGCTCGCGGGTTTATTTCCGAAGCGGTAAAACGCAAATCCAATGCATCGCGGCGCGAACAATTGTATATCGATGCTTGGGATCGAAACTTGAAGGAGGAAGATGACAACAAGAAAAAGATCGAAAAGAAAGAGCGCGCTCAGCGGTACACGCGAGACCTGGAAGACCTGGTTGTGGGGTTCCCCGACGACATCGAAGCGAAGGCTTTCTTAGCACTCCAGTTGTGGGAAAATGAGCGCAATGATTTGCCCATCACCAGCCGCTTGGCGATTGACGCGATTATCGAGGACGTGTTTGACGCCAACCCCATGCATCCGGCACATCATTATCGCATTCATTTATGGGATAGCTCAAAACCGGATCGAGCTCTGCGCAGTGCAGCGCTGGGAGGACCCAGTTTGCCTGGCATTGCACACATGTGGCACATGCCTGGCCATACCTATTCAAAACTGCAGCGTTATCATGACGCAGTATGGCAACAAGAGGCTTCCGCTCGAGTCGATCACGCGCACATGATGCGCGATCATGTATTGCCCGATCAAATTCACAATTACGCTCATAACAACGAATGGCTGATACGCAACTTGATTAAGATCGGCAAGGTCACCGATGCCATCACGCTAGCCAAAAACATGATCGAGCTTCCTCGGCACCCAAAACTAAACACTTTGAGTAAGGGGAGTTCCAGTTACGGTCGCCAGAGATTGATCCAAACGCTGACGACCTATCGGCTGTGGCCAGAATTAATTGCCTTGGCTGATACGATGTACCTTGAACCGACTGACGACGAACAGAAACAGATCGAGCGGTTGAGGTTGTTAGGCGTGGCCCACGCCTTCCACAAGAATACGGATGTTACCGAGAAAATACATCAAGAGCTGACCGTGTGGTTCAAGCGAGTCAGTGACCAACTTCACGAAATGGAAGAACAAGCCAAACGCGATCAAGCGAGCGCTGAAGAGGCCAAGAAACCACATAAGCCTTCGAGCGAAAAGCCCCTTGGCGAAGGAGAAGCCAAGAAATCTGATGTGCTGGCCACAAAGCTGTGCGATGAAGGGGGCCCCTTGACGGCTGCGGATCGCAAGAAAGCGGAAGTCAATCGCCAGCGTCGCCAACGCGAACGCGAGGAGACATCCAAAAAACTGAAACCTCTCCACGAAAAATTGGAAAAGGGAATCGCGGCGATCGATGCTGTTCGATCGGCTGAGAAGCAGAATTGGAAGGAAGCGTTGGAGTTTGCCGACAAAGCTGGGGAATGGGATTTGTTGATCAAAGCCGAGTGGTTGGCCAGCGCCCAAAAGCTCGAAGACAGTTTGAAGATCCTAGACAAGGAAATCAAGGACAAACCCAGTGAAATACTCCCGTTGGCGGTGCATGTATGGGTGTGTCAGCAGAACGACAAGAAGGATTTAGCAACTGGCTCATTCGATAAACTACGCACTTTGGCGTCCACTGCTGAAATTACCCTACCGGTGCTTGCCAGGTTGGACGATTGGGCAGCAAAATTGGGGCACGAGAAACATTGGGCCGCCAAATATGAACGAGCCAAAGACATTGGCCAGCGACCAGACCTAGATACCCTCGGGCCATTTCGTTGGAGTCCGTATGTGGCTGCCGATTGGGAGCTGGACAGTGGAGCGGGAGGTCGAGTCGCATCCAAGGCGTTGCGTACCAAACCTCAGCTATTGATTTTCTACCTAGGATTTGGCTGTCTACACTGCATGGAACAATTACAGGCTTTTTCTCCGAAGGTTGACGAGTTTCGCAATCATGGGATCGAATTGCAGGCCATTAGTACGGAAGATCTTGAAACGCTAAAAACCGGTATGGCCAATTATGGCAAGCCTCTCAATATTCCATTGTGTGCCGACCCGGCACTTGCGACTTTTAAGTCGTACCGTTGTTTTGACGATTTCGAACAGAAACCACTACATGGTACTTTTCTCATCGCGCCCGACGGACGTGTATTGTGGCAGGACATTGGCCATGAACCATTTATGGATGCCGAGTTTGTGCTTAAGGAGAGCCAGCGACTTCTCAGGATTCATGCGGCAGCATCCGCTAAGCCATAGCGATCCGGCAAAGTGCCCTCGGTCGGCTGGCAATTGCTGGAGTACACTCAAACGCTCGGACCACATGTTCCTGTAACGGTTCGATAGTCGATACGGCGAGACAAATAGCGAACCAACTGGGACCGGTAACTGTCTGTCGATCGTTAAGTTATCCTATTGGCCGTTTGCGAAATATTCTGAGGCTATGAGTTACGCATGAACGCTCGCCAGCTTGAGAAACTTGGTATTCCGAAATTTTGCGTCAAGGAAGCAATTGCCGTAGTTCAGCAACTGGCGGCATCGTCCGACGTTGATCGCAAGTCAATCAAAGAGCGGTTGGCACAAGTCGCGGAGAATCCGTCGTTGTTTATTGGAGACCCATTGTTTGGCAATCTCGCGACGGAATTATTGCAAGCCGGTGTCGAAACCAATTCGCAAGTGCGGGAGCCAATTTCTTATCGTACCTGGGGGAACGATATCGATGAAGTCGCCCATCACCAAATGCGTGATGCTTGCCGAATTCCATCTGCGGTAGCTGCCGCCATGATGCCAGATGCTCATGTCGGCTACGGCCTGCCGATCGGAGGTGTGCTGGCGACTGAGGGTACGGTGATTCCCTATGCGGTCGGAGTGGATATCGCGTGCCGCATGAAGATTTCGCTGTTGGATATGCCAGTCGAGACTCTGGATAATCGCTTTGAGCTCTATCGCGCTGCGTTAGAGAACGGGACTCGATTTGGTGTCGGTGCAACTCACAGCAAACCACAAGATCATAGTGTGTTAGACGCCGATTGGTCAGTAACTCGTATCACTCGCGAAAACAAAGATAAAGCGCGCAAGCAATTGGGGACTTCGGGTTCGGGAAATCACTTCGTGGAATTCGGAGTCGTCACCATCTCCGCTCCAGTTTCCGAATTAGGAGTCGCAGCAGGGCAGTATGTAGCTCTGCTTAGTCATAGCGGTAGTCGAGGGCCTGGTGCTGCGGTGTGTTCAACTTACTCGGGGATTGCCAGGAATCAACTTTCAAAGTCGGGACAGCAGTACGATCGACTTGCGTGGCTGGAGATGTCCTCTGAAGCTGGGCAAGAATACTGGGCGGCGATGAATTTGATGGGGTTGTTTGCGTCTGCCAATCATGCCGTGATTCATCGACTAGTTACACACTTGTTAGGTGCCAGGGTCATTGCGAGCGTCGAAAACCATCACAATTTTGCGTGGCTAGAAAAACATCAAGGTCGCGAAGTGGTCGTCCATCGCAAGGGCGCCACTCCGGCCAGCCAAGGTGAGCTGGGCGTCATCCCTGGATCGATGGCTGATCCGGCCTTTATCGTGCGTGGTAAAGGGAATCCCGAAAGTCTAAACTCTGCGTCACATGGTGCGGGACGATGTATGTCGCGTACCAAGGCGATGGAACAGTTCAGCTTTCGTGCCGTACAGAAGAACTTAGAGAAACGGGGAATTCGTGTGTTGTCTGCCGGAGCGGACGAAGTGCCGATGGTGTACAAGAACATCGAGCAAGTCATGTCTGAACAATCGGACCTAGTCGACATCATGGCTCGTTTCGATCCCCGCATTGTCAAAATGTGTGGCGATGGTAGCAAGGCGGAAGATTAGCCATAAACAACAAGTAGTGTTTCTGCGTCCAGTGACAGCCACGATGGCTCGCCCGAAACGCTTCAGTGTTTTTGAATCGCAAAACTGAGCAGTTTCAAGTTCCGCTGGTTGTGAGTTCCAGTGATCGACTTATGATGGGTTCTTTTGTGCGTTCGATCATTATTGGAGGCTTTGCACGTGACACAATATTCGAAGTTCGTAACAGTAATTACTTTGGCTGCTACTACATGGATGTTCACGCTTGGAGTGGCTGCGGAACCTAAAGTCAAAATTGTGTTGATAGCTGGCGAAACTGCTAAACAAGACTCGATGGGGCACCATGATTACATTGCCGGCTGTAAGTGTTTGGAAGTATTGTTGAGGCAGACTCCAGGTGTAACGACGGAAATTGTGCTGGAAGGTTGGCCAGCCGAGCCACAAGCACCGCAAGTTTTTGAAAATGCAAAGTCAATTGTGTTTTATACCGATGGCGGAGGTAAACAAGCCTTCTTGAGCGCGCGTGAACGGATAGAAAAATTGCAATCAATTGTGGATCGAGGTGTTGGATTGGTAATGATTCATCAAGCCGTGGATTTTCCTGCCGATTTTGCGGATCAAGCCAAAAGCTGGTTAGGTGGAATCTATTTACAGGGTGCATCGGGGCGTGGTCATTGGCCCAGTAAGCACGTCGAATTTCCGCGTCATCCTGTTTCGCGTGGCGTACAGCCCTGGGAGATAAATGATGGTTGGCTGAATCGTATTCAGTTTGTTGCTGGAATGCAGGGGGTAACCCCGCTGGTATGGTCGGGTAAAGAATACGCTGGCAGTCGTGCTGGTCTAGATGCCGATATCGTGGGCTGGACCTACGATCGACCTAAAGGTGGCAGATCATTTTCATTTACCGGATTGGATGCCCATTCGGCTTGGTCACTTCCAGGTATGACGCAATTGGTTGTCAATGGAGTCCTGTGGTCTGCCGGGATGGATATACCTGAAAATGGTGCCGCAAGTGCGATTTCTGAAACAGAGCTCAATGAAATGATGACTCCCAGGCAGCCCAAACCTGCCAAGGCAAAAACAGCCAAGAAGACCGCAAGCAAATCCCAGTAATTAACGAGCGGAGTTGGCCCCATAACAAGCTGTCTGAAAAAGTGCCGGCATTGCGGCGTCCGGGTCCATGGCTGATTTCGTTGACCGCTGGGACAAGTATTGGTAAACTCTTCAAAAACTACAATCCAATTGATACTCGACCTGCCTACCCCACCTTCCCTGCCCGCGATCGCAAAACAATCCCGCAACTGCGAGCAAATATGGCCTGTGGGCAGATATTTTACTGAGGAACACTTCGATTAGCTCCCCAACAACCAATTCGCTTGGTACAGTCAAATGCCTGCGCGGTGGCATGGTCGGCATGGGTATGATTTTCGACGAGACCTACCGGCCGTGTTTGGAGTTATTAAAGCGTGAAGGATTGTATGATCGCCGGTTTGGATTGTGCGAGGTCGAGTTATCAGCGGTTGCGAGCCGTACGGGGAGTCGAGCCGAAGCATATCGCAAGTCGGCTGGTAATAAGATCCATGCGTTTCAGAGCTTTGTGGAACCCGGGAGTGTGCAGAATCTGTTGCACGCAGGCGTGGATTTTGTCTGCGTCGCTACCCCAGACGATCGGCATTTTGAAGCAGCCAAGGAGGTACTCGAAGCCGGCAAGCATCTCTTGGTCGAGAAACCGTCCGTTTTGTCGCTTGAACAATTGGATGAGCTGGCAGAGATTGCACGGCGCAAAGGAGTTCTGGCCAAAGTTGTCTATCATAAATTGCTCGATCCCGACCATAAAAAACTGCGAACTTTTGTGTTCGACGGCGTCCTCCGTCACGTGAATAACGGATATTGCTCATTGCTGGAGCCCAAGCAGGTTTCCGGCCAGCAATTCGCCGAATGGATAATTGGTCGTAATCCCGGCACTTACGTCGCGGTCCACTACATCAAGTTGATCGACTTTACTTTCGGCGGTCGCTTAAAGACGGTGACCTGTACCGGCCAGCGCGGACTTGTTGGTCCAGCCAATGGGCCCACTTGGGATTCCACGCAGTTGCGAATGGTATATGAGTACGACGATGGTCGTGAAGCTGCATTTGATATTCACACTAGTTGGGTGACGCCGGATAACTTTCCTGGATACGTCGAACAAGAAGTGCAATTTCGCTTCGATAACGGAGTATGGAATGGGCACAGTCGTCGTCGAGGAGTGGAATGTACAGTTGAAGGTCGTACACCGATAGATATCAAAATCACGATTAACAACCATTACAATGGATCGTTTGTAGAGCCCGATGGCCAGCGCTCACAGCGAGGTTACGGAGTGGAAGTAATCGAGAAGTTTTTGCGGGAGCTGGCATATGTTGAATTTGGAGGCGAGGCACAGCATCGAGAGCAAAGGCTTAGTGAAATACGCAGTCTTGGTTACAATGATCTGACTGCTGACCGACAAACCGTGGCAGCCATCCAAGCCATGGAAGCCATTTTGGCTCGGCATGCTGCTGGCCAGCCCGATTGCGTCGTACGCGTCAACGATCCACGTGGTGGATTGGTGATAGAAGTTCCGGGAAATGCGTCTGCGGAAGTCCTTTACTCTCCTCGCGTATAACTAAGGTCTGAATGAACTATGTCCACATTGGTTGCCCCTGCTGATACGAACTGCATACAGCATCCCGGTGAGCTTGAATCGAATAATTGGCGCGAACGAACTGCACTTGCAGAACCTAAGACCTTGAGGACTTTCACACCCTCCCAAGCTGTCATCGCGCGCAGCGCTGGAAGTTATCACTATACGCCAGAGGGGAGAAAACTCGCTGATTTTTCATCAGGAGTGTTGGTATCGAATCTAGGTCACAATCCTGTGCGCTGGTGGCGGCGAGTATTCGACTACCTGCAACTTTCACAATTGCAGTCATGCAAAGAAGAATTTATCGCGTCCGCACCGTTAACCGCTTACAATGCTATCACGCCGTTAGAAATCCAAGCTTGCGAGCGCCTTTTGGCAAATATGCAGTCGCAAGTCGGTGGTGGTCGCATGGAGCAAGTTCTGTGGGCAGCCAGCGGTAGCGAGGCAATTCAGAAGGCTTTGTGGGCTGCGATGGCTCGCAATCGCGATCGCAACATGATATTGGCTACGCGCGGGGGCTTCCACGGAAAAAAAGGATTGGCAGGCGCGGTCACCGGGAGCGAGGCGGACCGTGAGCGCGATCCTCGCGTCCGGTTTATTAGTTTTCCGAAACAGGAATGCATGAACCTTGCACAACGCAAGCAGCCGCTCGACTTGCGACCGTACCAGGACGAATTGAAGAAACTGTCGGACGAAATCGGCGACCGTATATGCTGTTTGGTAACCGAGCCCTATCTTGGCGGTGGCGGTTCGTTTCACCCGCAACCAGAATATATGCAATTACTGGAACAGTTCTGCCGCGAACATGATGCACTGTTCATTCTCGATGAAATTCAAGCAAACTTTGGTCGCACCGGACCGATGTACGCGTTCACTCATTACGGCGTCGAACCAGACATCGTTTGTTTGGGCAAAGGGCTCGGCAACGGTGTCCCGGTTGCGGCGGCGGTTGGTCGGCGAGATGTCTTTGATTGTATGAGCTACGGCGAAGGCTCAGACACCTGGAGTGCGAACCCGCTATCTTCTGCGGCAGTACTCGCGACGCTGGACGAATTTGAACAGAACGACATCATTGAGCAAGGTCGGAGACTGTCCCAAAGGATTGAAGCCGGATTGTTGAAATTGCTCGACACCGGTTTGGTGGCTCACATTCGAGGTGAAGGTTGCGTGTGGGGAATCGAATTCAAGGGAGCTGGGAATTCGACTGCCGAAGAAGTGGCCGTGAAAGCTGTTGAGCTTTGTTATCGAGGTAATTCATCTGGCTTGGCCATCCATTTGTTAGGTCCACTTTCAGGAAAAGTCGTGCGAGTGAGCCCGCCGCTGACCATGCCAATGGATGAGGCGGAGTTGTACTTTGCGGCCTTGCATGGTTTTTTGAAAGATTTAGCGGGCCAGGTCTAAGTATAATGTTGTTTTTTGCTGGATTCCGTTGCAAAATGCTGGTTATCCTAGGATAATCCGGCTAATGATAGCTTGTGTTTTCTGTGACAAGTGAATGCTAACTGAAGGGAAGAAAGATGCCGAACATGGAATCGTGGACCACGCGGTGGATGATTGTTTTCGGGCTGTTAGCGGCTTCCGTCAGTTGCGCAGCAGATGTGGCCAAGTCCCCAACGGCTGAAAAGCAAGAGAAGACTGCGCCTGGGTTGGGCGATCCGGGAACATTGCAAACTGTCCAGATTGAAACCGGCAGAACTGTTGATGGGCGAATTGTATTAGCAGGACGCGATGCCTACCAGCAGTTGATTGTTACTGGTGTGTATTCGTCCGGTCAGCATCGCGACCTGACACGCAAAGTCAAGTATTCGCTAAACCAAGAAGGCATCGCAGCAGTTACGGAACACGGGTTTGTAACGCCAGTTGCCGAAGGTTCAGTCAAATTACGAGTCGAGGCGGCACCTGGTATCGACGCCACACTTGCTTTAGATATCACTCGCATTAAACAAGACGTACCAGTTAACTTTCCGAACCAAGTTGTCCCAGTGTTTACCAAGTATGGGTGTAACAGTGGAGGATGTCATGGGAAATCGGGTGGGCAGAACGGCTTCCGTCTCTCGCTGCTGGGGTTCGAACCAACTGAAGACTATGAATATCTTGTGAAGGAGTCTAAGGGGCGACGCCTGTTCTTTCCAGCACCCGAACAAAGCCTGCTGCTGACCAAAGGCGTGGCGCAGGTACCACACGGAGGAGGTCAGCGCATTGACGTGGATTCCCCTGCCTACACTCTGATGAAACGCTGGATCGAACAAGGAGCACCGTATGGAAATGCGACCGATCCGACAGTAACTCGCGTTGAGATCTTTCCCAAATACCGTTTGATGAGCCGTCGAGGAAGTCAGCAGTTAACCGTGTTAGCTCATTACACTGATGGGACAGTGGAAGACGTGACTCGCATGACTCAGTTCGACTCCAACGACCAAGAAATGGCTGAAGTTACCACTACTGGCTTGGTGAATACTTCGGACCTGACTGGAAGTGTGGCGATCATGGCTCGATACCAAGGTAGTGTAGCTGTGTTTCAAGCCACCGTACCACTTGGAATTCCTGTGGAAAGCCTACCGCCAACCAAGAATTTTGTTGACGAGTTAGTGTTTACCAAGCTGAAAGATCTAGGGTTGCCACCCTCCAAGGTGTCGGATGACGCGACGTTCTTACGACGTGTATGTGTTGACATCGCTGGACGTCTGCCCAGTCTAAAGGAAACCGAAGAGTTTCTTGCAAGCCAAGATGCTAACAAGCGATCTAGATTGATCGACAGTTTGCTAGATTCGACAGACTATGCGGATTATTTTGCAAGCAAGTGGAGCGCGATCCTTCGCAATAAACGTAAGGCAGCGCCTGATAGGCGAGCAACCTTTGCATTTCACGCCTGGATACGGGATGCGTTTTTGCAAAACAGGCCCTACGATCAATTCGTATCCGATATTATTGCTTCCTCTGGTCAAGCGGATCGAAACGCTCCTGTGGCTTGGTACCGCGAAGTTAACGACCAAGCAGCTCAGGTCGAGGATACCGCACAATTGTTCCTAGGGTTGAGAATTCAATGTGCGCGCTGTCATCACCATCCCTTTGAAAAATGGAGTCAGCAAGATTATTACGGCTTCTCAGCGTTTTTTGCACAAGTTGGACGCAAAAAAGGTACCCAACCAGCACTCGATCGCGTTTTTCATCGTCCCGGAATTGCTCAAGCTCAGAATCCAAAAACAAACCAAATGGTCAAGCCAACTGGTTTAGGATCGAAGACATTAGATATCCCTGCCCACGAGGATCCTCGCCAGGCATTGGCGGGTTGGATGTCCGACCCGGCCAATCCATTCTTTGCCAAAGCCTTGGTCAATCGTTATTGGAAGCATTTCTTTAGTCGCGGTCTGGTGGATCCAGAGGACGACATGCGAGTTACCAACCCTGCCTGTAACCCAATGTTATTGGATGCTTTGGCTCAGGATTTCGTTGCACACGGTTTCGACCTCAAGCATCTGGTTCGGACTATTTGTACGTCGAACACGTATCAGTTGAGTGCCGAACCCAACGAATGGAATCGAGACGACAAACAGAATTTCTCCCGTTATTATCCCAAGCGATTGAACGCAGAGGTTCTGTTAGACTCGATCAACTTGGTTACAGATACAAGTACGAATTTTGGAGGTGTTCCAGTTGGTACTCGAGCCACACAGTTGCCTGATAATGGCTTCAATTCGTATTTCTTGACTGTGTTTGGTCGCCCAGAATCAAGCAGTGCATGTGAATGCGAACGTTCGTCAGATGCAAACCTAGCTCAGAGTTTACACCTTCTTAACTCTGCGGAAATTCAAGGGAAGCTGACCGCCGACGATGGTCGCGCCTCGAAGTTGAGCGTGGACAAAAATCGGCAAGCAAAAGACAAGATTCGCGAATTGTATTTGCTCAGTTTTTCACGCGAACCAAATGAACAGGAATTGGGGATTGCTTTGGGACATATTGCTAAAAAAGGCGATGTCAAAACCAGTTACGAAGATATTGTCTGGGCGTTGATCAACACCAAGGAATTCCTCTTTAATCACTGATTCCCGTGAACGGACAACGTGGCATTTCCGGGCAGAGGCTAGCTTTATCAGTTGTTAGTCTCCTGACAATAACAGTTTTATTGTTTAGCTTCTGCCTGTCTACCTACCATCGCCTATCCGCGATCCGCGTTGATCGCGATCGGTGCTGGCGGCCTCTGGCTCAATTGTTGGATGATCGCTATCGTGCGTTAGAGCTCTTAGTTGCTCGAGGTGTGGATCAAGAAAAAATTGATATGCGCTGGGGCGAAAAATGGCGGTCTGCATTGGATTATTTCCGAGCAGTTTCCGGAGCCAGCGAACAGGAAATTGCCGCTCAGGAAGTCGAGGATCTGCTGATGCAATTGCCAGTGGCAGTCGCCGATTCTGAACTGAAAGAGGATCTTTATTCTGCGATTTCTTTCGCCGCAGGGCCCCAAGAAACATTCTCGCCAGTTTGCAACAGTTATCGACAGATTGTCGATCGCGAAAGGGAGCTGTTGAAATCCGTTGGCGGCAAGCTGATTGATACGTTCCTAAAGTTGCCAGCACCCCATGAGCTACGCATCGCTGGAATCGATAACAGAATGAAAGTCTGAAGTTTCGCGCCGTTCACTGGCGCAATCTACTCGCTAGTTATCGTTCTCCGCGTTTTAAAGTCGGGTAGGCAGCCATTATACGTATCGGCGCGCGATACCCGCCAAGCGCCGCGATCCGCCACCCGAAATTCGGTCGCACCTTGTTTTGTAATGCCTTCGATGACGAATCCTATAGACAAAGACACGACGTCCCTGCATATAGCATCATCGATGTACGGTTACTTAGGCATCGAGAGAGGCAGCCGGCGAGCTCAACCCTTCAGCAGTTGATCCATCGAGGCTACTAACGATTTGACAGCATCAACGCTCTTCTGGAAATCTTGGCGCTCTGAGTCGGTCAATTTCAGTTCGACGACTTTCTCGACTCCATTAGTTCCAAGTACTACAGGTACTCCCACGTAATATCCGCCTACTCCATATTCCTGGTTGCAGTATGCAGCACAAGGAATCAGTCGCTTTTTGTCGCGCACAATTGCTTCGACCATTTGGGCTGTAGCGGCAGCAGGGGCATAGTATGCACTGCCGGTCTTTAGCAACGAAACGATTTCTGCACCTCCGTTGCGCGTGCGAGTAACGATTTCATTTAAACGTTGTTCGCTGAGAAGCTGGAGAATTGGAATGCCACCAACGCTTGTACAACTGGGAATAGGAACCATCGTGTCACCATGACCACCCATCAAGAGCGCCGACACATCTTCGACACTAACTCCAAGTTCCATTGCCAGGAAGGTTCGATATCGTGCGGTATCCAATACGCCAGCCTGTCCAAGAACTTTCTGGGGAGCGAAGCCGGTGACTCGCCAAACCTGTTGAACCATTGCATCGAGAGGATTACTAACAACGATCACTACGGAATTCGGTGATGTACGTTTGACCTGCTCAGCGACGGCAGTAACAATTTTCGCATTGGTACTGAGCAAATCGTCACGGCTCATACCTGGTTTGCGAGCGATGCCTGCGGTGATCACCACCACATCACTATTTGCAGAGTCATCGTATGAAGTGGTACCAATCAAACGACTATCGAAGCCCATGATGGGGGAAGATTGCATCAAATCCAATGCTTTTCCGCGTGGCATATCTTCCATCTGGGGAATATCTAATAGGACAACGTCCCCCAATTCTGCAGCGGCACACCAGTGCGCGCAAGTTGCTCCGACATTTCCAGCCCCAACAATTGTAATTTTTGCTCGACGCATGGTTGAATCCGTATAAGTCTGTTTGCTTAATTGTTTATCTAAGTAACTCCGGCCGATGCCAAGTAATCCTGGGCGCTCGCAGTGCTCGCCAATTGGGATACTCGCCTTTAGGGTTTGGCCCGGGAAGTCGACTGTCTGAACAAGTGGTCGAGTATGGTGTTCGATTTCGCGGCGTCAAGCAGGCATGTTAGTAGTATTTTGGTTCGTTCACCATATCCTGTGCAAAACGCCGCAGGGAATGGTGTTTCCTTTTGGCAGGAAACCTACCTTTCGTACAGGCGTGCATTTCGTGAAGCATCAGCCCATTGATCCATGCCTCTGGAACAAGCTGCGGTGAGCAATGCGATGCTCTCCTCTAAACAGCTTTTTGCATCAATCACTGTGCGTAGGGAGTCGTTACCAAACAAAATATCAATGGGTCTGCGCCGATACTCGTATTCGTATGGTGGCTCAAGCCATTGAAATTCTTCGGGCCAGAGGTCGGCAATCGCTGCCAAGATCATCACGGTAGTATCCACTGCCGAAAAATTGTCGGCTAACGGATGCAGAAAAACCCCACCACAGGTTTGCCCCTTCCACTTGTCAAAAGTGGGCAAAAAGCAGATTGGCCGCAGGCAACATTTGTTGGCAGTCAATTTCTCAAGACGCCTAGCCAATTTCTGACCATCGATCCAAGGTGCTCCAACCATCTCAAATGGACTTGTTGTTCCTCGCCCCTCTGAGACATTGGTGCCTTCGAACAGGACTTGTCCGGGATAAACTTGCAACGAGTTATATGTCGGAAGGTTGGGCGAAGTCGGGACCCAAACTCGACTTGTGCTAGGCCATGTTTGACAGGGACGCCAATTGAGCATTGGGATCACCGTCAAATCTGCTGCAATGGCCAATTGTTGATTCACAAAACGAGCGACTTCGCCAATCGTCAGATCATGTTTGAGGGGTAATGGAGCCAAGCCGACGAAACTATGATGATTATCATCCAAGATGGGACCTTCCGGCGCGGCGCCCAGTGGGTTCGGGCGATCGAGCACAAAAACTGGCAGATCGTGTGCTGCGCAGGCTTGTAAGCAATGTGTCATTGTCCACACAAACGTGTAAATGCGTGAACCAACATCTTGTAAATCTATGACCAGATATTCAAGGCCTTCAAGCATCTGTGGACTGGGGCGGCGTGTTTGGCTATAGAGGCTGTGAACCATCAAGTTAAGATCGGCAAGCCGATGATGGGGCGATTCAATCATGTTGGCTTGTTGCTCGCTCCACAGTCCGTGTTGCGGCGAGAAGATCGCACCTAGCTGACCTGGGTAGGCCGCATTGAGCAGTTCCCAAGCAGGTTGCAGTTGATAGTTTACGGATGCTTGATTGGCCAGCAAACCAAATTTACCTGCTGGCAAACTGACATCGCACGAACAAGTGACGCGTTCTAAACCAATTCTTAGATCATTCATGTTTTGTTTGAGCCTAATTGGGCATCGCCATATTTTGGCTCGCAAAGTGTCGCTGTCCAACTAATCATGCATACAGAATAGGTACAACTTGTGGCTCTGCTCCATCTACGATGTGAGCAACGAGTACTGACACTCGTGCTCAATCACCTCCGCTGACAACGTCCTTGTCAATTTCCTTTTTAAGACGCGATGGGAGAGTATCGCCCACCGATGCGTTCCGCTTTGCCACGGCCATTCCGATGGCCAGAGTCACACACGTTCCCAAAGCGGCATACCATATTCCGGCCAATCCAGTACCTAGGCGAACTGCCAGCAGGGTTCCACTGCCCGCAATGATGGCTGTCATTGCCGCTCGCCCATCCGCTTGCCGCGATATTAACCCTAACAAAAAAACACCCAACAATATTCCGACGGTAAAGCCCGCAATCGTCAGAGCTTCATCGACCACACTTTGAGAAACATACTGTGCCGCCAGAGCAATCAAGATTTGTACGATGCCGAAGAACACAGTCCAGAGTCGTGTCGCCGCTACGGTCATTTTCTCGACTGGGAAGAAATCGCCAACAACTGCGGTAGCTGACGCGTTGAGCGAGCTGGACAGAGTCGACATCGCAGCCGCAAAGACTGCGGCCAGTGTCAAACCACATAAGCCGATCGGCATATGATTGACGATAAACCATGCAAATATTCGATCCGGCTTGGCGACCTCCGCAGCTATCGATTGCCCATCCACAAAAGCGGCTAAGCCCAGGCCAATCAACAGAAACAGAGCAAACTGGGCTAACACGACGAATCCGCTGGCGACTAATGCCCATGCTGCTTCGCGTTGGCTGCTGGCGCACAAATATCGCTGTACCATCATCTGGTCGACCCCATGTGTTCCAAAGGTTAAGAACATTCCTCCAACGAAGCCTGCATAAATCGTATAAGGCTCGGTCAATAACCAGCTAAACCAATGGATGTTCGTCGCAGGCGAGAAAACGAAAACACGCGTTCGACCCGTTTGGTTAGCAAATTCCCAGATTCCTGACAGCCCGCCTGGGACAGAGTTGATTAGAATACCGAGTGCTGCAAAGCCTCCAAAGATATAGATCACAAACTGAATGCAGTCGTTCCATACCACACTGCGCATGCCACCGATCATCGTATAGATCAGCGTCACGATGCCGATCGTCCAAATACTGGCAGACATGGAAAGTCCCAGCGCTTGATTGAGAGCAATGCCGCAGAGATACAATCTCAGCCCATCGCCGAGATTGCGCGCGACCAAGAAAATTGCCGACGCAACTATTTGTGTTTGTTTCCCAAAACGCTGGTCCAGCACTGCATAGGCCGTATTGAGCCTACCGCGAAAGTACTGAGGTAATAAAATGATTGAGACAGCACATCTACCAATAATGTAGCCAAACGCAAGTTGCAAGAAGCGGCAATCTCCACCTTCAAAAACTGGTTTGCCAGTGACGCTCAGGAATGTCGCCGTGCTGGTTTCAGTCGCAACTATCGATCCCAATATCGCCCACCAAGGTAGACTCCGTCCACCCAATGAAAAATCTTCCAGTGTCTGGTGCTTGTGTTGCCGAGATACCCACACACCCAGGGCGATACTGGATAACATGAACACGGCGATCACGGCCAGATCGATCCAGTGAATTGGTAACAAGATTTGCGCCAGATGAAAGATAAGCAGAGCCTTTCCAACGAGGCGTTGTAAGGATCACGAGAAGTAAACGCCTACAATTTTCGGGATTGGGAGGCAAAGTTTCTGCCGAGCCAATTTAGCGGCGGCTCGGTAGGAACCGCGCACTCCGGATTCCGCGAACCCTAATGCTTAAATGTCACAAAGCACTAGCCGCATTTTACTAGCAGGTTGACGACTTCATAGAGCCCTTAACGAACAGGCGTACTACGGATTGTTATATTGTTAGTCTCATTGTTTTTGTTACCCACTTTTAAGCTGGACATCCGAGAAATCAACGCGACATGAAGCTGCCAATGCTGGATGAAATAGAGACCTGCCTGACTCGGCTGAGTGCCAGTTTGTTGGTCGTCGATCACGAGAATGTGCCGGTTGCTACTTGTGGCGGGCGAGTCCTGGCGGAACCGCTCAACGCGGATCGTGATAGCCCACCTTTGGACGTTTCCGCGATGGATGGTTTTGCAGTGAATCTCACCGACTTGAGCCTTGGTGTATTACCGGTTTCGGCTACGTGTGCCGCTGGTTCTGGTCCGCTTGCACTGGAGAAAGGGACAGCGATCAGGATCTTCACCGGCGCGCCCATTCCTGCTTCAGCGAATTGCGTTATTAAACGCGAAGATGCGCAGCTCAACGAGAACCTCGTCTCGTTCCGTGGAGATACCTTCGAGGTAGGGCAAAATATTCGTTACCAAGGAAGTAACGGAAGGATGGGTGAGACAATACTCCCAACCGGCAGTCTGCTGACTGGTAGCGCGATGGCTTCAGTGGCTTCGTTTGGCGCCAGCAACTTAGTGGTGCACCGAAAGTTGCGAGTGGGAATTATCAATACCGGCGACGAGCTGGTACCTCCTGGACAACCTGCCCAACCATGGCAAATCCGAGACTCAAACGGCCCGACGCTCGCAGCCATGTTGACCAGCCAAACGTGGATCGAACTGGCGTTCCGCGTGCAAGTCAAAGATCAATTCGAACGGGTTCTCGCCGAAATTCGCGACCAACTCCCCAAAGTTGATGCGATATTAATGACCGGCGGTGTATCGATGGGCGACTGCGATTTTGTCCCGCAGGCCATTGAAGCGGCTGGATGCAGGATAGTGTTCCACCGCTTGCCGATTCGTCCCGGTCGCCCCGTGTTAGGTGCAGTAACCAATGATGGCAAGCTGATTATGGGTTTGCCAGGCAACCCCGTTAGCGTGGCGGTCACTGCGCGACGCCTGGCCTGGCCAATGTTGCGATATGCCGCTGGCTTTGCCAAATGGGAGGACCGACCGTTAAGTTGTTTGCTGGCCAATGCAGATGACAGATGCTTGGATATGGTTTGGTACCGTTTGGTAGCGATCCATTCTTCCGGAAAAGTTCAATTAATCGATTCACAAGGTTCGGGCGATATCGTGTCGTTAGCGAAAGGTGACGGCTTCATCGAGGTCCCACCCAACGCGTGCGGTGAAGGCCCATGGCGATTGTGGACTTGGCCAACATAGATTATTGTTCGCGCGATGAGCCGCGATTTTTGCAAAGCCTCAATCGCGGTACGAACCTATTGCCATCGACGCGATTCCCAACCAGCCTAGAATTAACATTCCGCCACCGCTGGGAACGATCGCCCAATGGCCGGTTATGCCTAAGATCGACATGCTGTATAGCCCACCACTGAACAGGACGATACCGACCAACATGCACACAACGGCCAGCGTTCGACGAATTCCAGGAAAAACCCCTGTACCGGTATGGGTTTTGGAAATACACCCCAGGGCCAGAATCGCCAAGGTATGCCATAGATGGTAACGTACGCCCACCTCACATTGTGCAACTCGCTTGTTAATTTCAATCGGCGATAGGGCTTGTTTGGCGAGCGATTTCTCTAATCCGTGTGCGGCAAAGGAACCGATCACGACCGCGATGGCCCCTAAGATACCAGCGAGAAACACAATCCAGCGAACCATTGGGCGTTATTCCTTGTCCTGGTCATCAAGAGGTACTTCCGTACGACCACTTGCCGCATTGCCGGACAGTAAATTCCGCACACTGTCGATCAATCGGTTCATCGGAAACGGTTTGCGAATATAGTCATTGACTCCCAACAGCTCGGCGTACGCTTTATGGCGATTTCCTTCGTTGGCCGTCACCATGATGACCTTGATCGAATCATTTCCTTGCCGACGCAATTGTTCAAGGACCAAAAAACCACTGCGCTTGGGCATCATCATGTCCAGCACTAGCAGATCAGGCACATGTTTTTCGACCAGCGCCAATCCCTGATTGCCGTCGCGTGCAATCATGACCTCGTAACCATTTGCTTCGAGTGCATAACGCATCGATTCGCTGATTTCGACGTCGTCATCGACGATCAAAATACGACTTGCGGAACTCGAAGAAGGTGCTGGATTTTCGCTTGTCATCAGGTGGGCATTTCCTAGAAGTAAAAACGAGCGGGTTGGATTGGGGGTGGGTGCCGAGCCGATCGCGTCAATCCAGACACTCAACGGAGTAGGATTGCAGGTTCCCGACGGCTCGCCGCGTTGCGAGTATACTTCATTTATACGCGGCTATTATAAACTAAACTCGCTCGACAGGATCGTCGAGCAACACTCCATTTTGTATTGGCAACTATCCGTGGCAAATCTCGCAGGAGAATCCGAGCTGAATCGTAGGATTCTCGACTTTGTTTATCATCCT
Source organism: uncultured Pirellulaceae bacterium (assembly GCA_964625155.1). Taxonomy (GTDB): domain Bacteria; phylum Planctomycetota; class Planctomycetia; order Pirellulales; family Pirellulaceae; genus Aureliella. The sequence continues at coordinate 14,124 of CAZVBC010000002.1, read as the reverse complement.
CATTATCAACCTCTTAAGCCAAAAGGAATTTTTGCCGCACTTAAACTCGAACCAGATCAATATCCTGAAGTACGTTCCGCTATCAAGCGGTTAGTCGCCAATGGACAGTTGGCTTTTGCACGCAACCACCTCGTACTGACCCCGCAACAAGTCTCTGGCGACAGCAAGTTAGCCCGTGGAACGTTTAGACAAGCGGCAGCCGGATTCGGATTTGTACGCCCCGTTCCTACCGGTAAACTTGGGCCAACGGAAGATATTTTCATTCCAGCCTCGGCTACTGGTTCCGCCATGGATGGAGATTTAGTGCAAGTCCGCTTGCGCGCACGTCAACGTGGAGTCGGGGGTGGGATCGAGGGAATTGTTGTCGATGTTGTGCAACGCGCTCGCCGTCAATTTGTGGGCACTTTCGGAGTGATTGATGATCGGTCGATCGTTTGGTTAGATGGCGTCAATACTGGCCAACCAGTAGCCGTTGGCGATGTGCGCGGCTTGCCAGTAGAAGCAGGTGACAAAGTCGTTGTCGAATTGGTGAGCTTTCCCGAGGGTACAGACCCAGGCGAAGGTGTCATCATGGAAGTTCTGGGCTCCAGTAAGAATCCGGCCGTCGATACGCTGGCAGTAATGCGCCAATTTGGGCTCGAAGAGACTTTTCCAGATGCGGCAATTCAGTCCGCGCGCGAACAGGCCGATGCTTTCCGAGAAGGAGAAGTACCTAAGAATCGTCGCGACCTCACAAAAATTCCTACGTTGACCATCGATCCCTTTGACGCTCGTGATTTTGACGATGCGATTTCGCTGAGCAAAAACGACAAGGGAAACTGGGAGTTGATGGTGCACATTGCCGATGTGTCGCACTTTGTGCCTGTTGGCTCAGCTCTAGATGAGGAAGCCAAAAAAAGAGCGACCAGCGTCTATTTGCCGGATCGCGTAATTCCTATGTTGCCGGAGATTATCAGCAACCATCTGGCTAGTCTCCAACCGGATCGCGTTCGATTGACCAAGACAGTTCTAATGGAAATGTCGCCGCACGGAACGCTGTTGCATTGGGAAGTTTTTAATTCTGCGATCCACAATGACCAGAGATTGAATTACGAACAAGTCGATCAATATTTAGCCAAGCCCGACGACTGGAAAGCTCGGTTGTCGTCTCCCGTTTGGCAGTTACTGGCAGATATGCATGCCCTGGCAATGGTCCTACGCAGAAACCGGCTGGCCGACGGTGCGCTGGAATTACATTTACCAGAAGTCAAAATCGAACTCGACAAAAATGGAAAAGTGAAAGGAGCCAAGTTAATTGAGAATACGGAAAGCCACCAAATTATTGAAGAATTCATGCTTGCCGCAAATCAAACTGTGGCGGCGTGGCTGGATGACTTGGAAATTCCTTTTCTGCGCCGCGCGCACGCCGCTCCCGAGCGACGCAAAATAAAGAAGCTGACCGAATTCATACATGATTTAGGCATTCGATGCGACAGCCTGGAAAGCCGCTTTGAGATTCAACGCGTCATCAATGCTGTACGTGGCCAGACCACAGAAGTTGCCGTGAATTATGCAATTCTCAAGTCAATGAGCAAGGCGGTTTATCAACCAGAACTCGAACAACATTATGCTCTCAAGTTCGACCACTATTGCCACTTCACTAGCCCGATCCGTCGTTATCCTGACCTTCAGGTGCATCGAACTGTTCAACGATTACTGACCGAATCTAAACCCTTTGGCGATCCGCTTCCACTGTTAATTGGGCTGGGGCACCATTGCTCAGATCAAGAGCAAAATGCCGAACAAGCCGAACGCGAAATTACCAAGATCAAGTTGTTGCACTTCCTGAGCAAACGGTTGGGCGAAACCATGCCAGGAGTAATCAGCGGTGTTGTACCCGAAGGCTTCTACGTGCGGGGCACCAAGTTGCCTGCCGAAGGATTCGTAGCCATTGCGTCGTTACCTAACGATCGCTATCGGTTCGAACGACGTGGCCATGTCATTGAGGGATTTCGCAAAGGTAACCGCTTTCGGCTCGGTGACGAATTGGTCGTAAAAATTGACCGCATTGATTTGGCGCGGCGAGCTTTGCTGTTCACAGTTGTCGAAAATCGCTCGGCGCATGCCGACCATGCTGGCGACCGTACGCGAAGCCGCCCCATCTCACCCAAAAGTCAACGTAGTGTCAAAAAGTCAACTAAATCGAAACGACCTAGGTCTTCGTCGACCAAAAGCAAGAAACGTAAGAAATAAGCCCCACTGCTTGCAGTTTTCCATGACAACAACTGCCTGGCTTATAACCCAGGTCGAGTGCTGCGGTTATGTTTTTGGTTCAGCTTTCATTTTATCCAGCAATCGGCCGGGGCTGCCCATCATATTGTATCCGCCGTCTACGTGCATGGTCTCGCCCGTAATACCGTCGCTGAAATCGCTCAGCAGAAAAGCACCGGTGCGACCTACTTCATCGTGAGTAACGTTGCGTCCCAGTGGAGCCATGTGCTCATACAGTTGCAACATTTCATCCACTCCGGCAGCTCGGCCTGCCAACGTTCGCAGGGGGCCAGCACTGAGTGCATTGACGCGAATTCCGCTGGGTCCCAAATCGTAAGCTAAGTAGCGCACCGTCGCCTCCAAAGCAGCTTTGCAAATCCCCATGACATTGTAGCCGGGTACACATTTTTCCCCGCCGAAATAGGTCATGGCAGCGATCGAAGCGCCGGTGTTCAGGATTCCGCGCGCTGCGTTGGCAACCGCAATCAAGCTATAGCAACTGACGTCCATCGCCAGTTTAAATCCTTCACGACTTGTCTCAATCGTATCCCGTGCCAGATCATTGCGATCGGCAAACGCAATTGAATGCAACAGAAAATCAATCTTCCCGAAGTGCTGGGCGGCGGTTTGCATCACCTCAGCGATATTGGCATCCTGCTGCACATCCAGGGGCACCAGGAATTTCGCCGATTCATATTTGTCTGTCAGTTGACTGACACGACGACGATTGCGCTGTCGGTCGTCATCTGCGCGATCGGGAAGATGGGAAAATCCGCACTGTCCGCCACCAGCCATAATCTGCTGAGCGATGGCCCAGGCGATCGAATTTTCGTTCGCGACACCAAGAATTAGCCCTTTTTTGCCTTCGAAGGAAATCATGGATGAAAATCCGCATATTTGAATTTGGTAAAATCACGAATCCGCTGTCCTGTTCGCGGATAAAGATAGGCTCAACTCGATATCTTGCCTACCTCAAATATTCGCTTTCGTCACCCCGGTCGAAATCAACCTGATAGCCTTAACGAGTAACTCGATATGCGGCTTTACCGGCGATTGACGTTCGAATAGAAACCAGCTTGGTTCCACACGTTACATACAAAGTTTTTAGATCTTTTCCGCCAAACGCACAATTCGTAACCGTATCTTCCGGCGTCTCGCGAAATGCCAGCAATTTTCCAGTTGGTGAAATCACATGGATACCTGGCTTGGTGTCAAGCGATTCCGATGTTTTTCTCGGCTGATGAAGGCCCGCCGCCACGTAGAGATTTCCTAATTCGTCAATGCACATGCCATCGCCGCTACGTCCAGGATAGAAATCGATCAACACTTTTCCATTGCTGACCGAGCCATCTTCGCCCAAATCGTACACTCGAATGTCTCGATGACGGTTAGCATCTGGATGAGCTTCGATCACATACAGCTTCGAGTTGTCAGGCGAAGTCACCAAGCCATTCGGCATATGCACATCAGCCGGTGAGAGGACTTGAGTCACCTTGCCGTCCGGATCGATGCGATAGACTCCCTTGGGACTTTCTCCGGGCGGGTCCTCCGCTGCGGTCCGAGCACTAAAATAAACTCGCCCCTTTCCATCCATGCATAAGTCGTTCGGCTTGGCGAATGGTTTACCTTCATAGTTGTCAGCCAGCACACTGACCTTACCTGTTTTCATGTTCGTACGAGTAATCCGTTTAGCAGCACCTTCGCAAGCAAGTAAGCTGCCGTCAGGAGCAAAGTACAAACCATTGGTCTCGTTGGATGCGGTCCGAAAAACACTCAGGCGATTCGCTTGCGCATCCCATTTGAGGATCTTGCTTACAGGCACATTGGTAAACAGTAAGTTCCCCTCTCCATCACCTGCCGGGCCTTCCGTAAATACCTCGGCATCCTCGATTGTCGCCAGCACTTCAGCCGGCCCCAAGTACTTGTCTGTATCCAGCCCGGAATAATCAGTCGGCTTGGCGCTTGAGATTCTTGGCCACAAACCACCCAGCACCGTGCCCGCCACTGCCACACGGCTTATAAATTGTCGTCGCGATGCAAGGCAATCTTGCTGATAAATTGCAACTTGTTCAATGGACTTCATGGTGGTCAGCCCTCTATTTCACTGCATATCTGATTTGATTATTGCCAAAGCGAAACCGCTGGTTTAGTTTTTTGTACCACATGGCCTAGCTGTACAACGCCACTTCCGATCAGCCGTAACGCGTTAGCGTCTTTCGATCAGCCGGAACGCGTTACCGGGCGGTTTTGCTTTCACTTTATCTAATGAGGCCGTGTTCAACCAATGGTGCAGTAACGAAATTGCGGCGAGTCGTAGTTTAAGTTAATCGCTGGGTATTTCCAATTGGTCCAGCTAGTAGGCTGAAACGAATTGGTAGCGGTTGCGACAGATAACACATTTGTATTCCCGGGCAAAAGTCATTCCACGTGGCGTTTCGACAACACGATGTTGCCTTCGCGAAATCAGCCACAGCACAAGTCGCGCACGTTACGCTCGGTGGCCAATCGCCAACCGTTTGTGACGTACTGTGCGTCAAGTTGAAGGTGCAAGTTATAACGAATACACGAGCTTAGGCGGAGCAGAATTGACACAAAAGGCTTCCATCTTTATTGGACAGCCAATGTTCCATCAGTTGATGCGTGTCTTGCGGGTCGAGCGGCACAGCGAATGCCTTGGTATCCATGCCAGCAGAAACAAGAAACGTCTCTGCTTGGTTTGCCAATTTCGTTCCTCCGGGAGGCATTCTCGATGTTTGCTCGCGTTTCAAAAGCCCAGCGTTCGTCAAAGAAAGATCGACCGCAGTATCGAAAGCAGCGAAGTCTGTTTTTAGAAGCGTTAGAAGATCGCCGCACGATGGCCGGTGATATGGTAATCCAGTGGAACAACAACCTGATCGAAACGATCCGTCGCGATTCTGTCGATTCGGCAACTGAGACTAAAGGGCCGACGTTTGCGTCTCGCAACGGAGCGATCATGCACTTGGCGGTGTACGACGCCGTAAATGCGATTACGCAGACGCACGCCAGCTATGTAACCAGCGCGAAGGCTCCTGCGACTGCGTCTAAGGAAGCGGCTGTCGCCACCGCAGCGTATGAAACGCTGGCCGCGCTCTACCCACGACAACAACCGCAACTACTGGCTTGGTGGAATCAATCGCTCGCCACTGTTCCCAATGGCGTGGCAGAGAACGCGGGCGTGGCAATTGGTCGACAAGTGGCACATGAGATTCTCGCCCTGCGAACCGGTGATCACGCGACCAATAGTTCCAACTATGTCGTTAATCCCGCGCCCGGACATTGGAGTCCTGATCCGCTGAATCCCGGCCAAAAGGCGCTGGGCGCAGAATGGGGCAAGGTAAAACCGTTTGCGATTGACGATCCAAATGATGTTCAAGTGCCACCACCGCCAGCGCTGAACAGTGCTGAATACGCGGCCGCGTTCAACGAAGTGAAGTCACTGGGAGAGAAAAACAGCAAGACGCGCACCGCCGATCAAGAACAGATTGGAGTGTTTTGGGCTTACGATCGAGCTGGCATGGGACCGCCGATGCACATCTATAACCAAACTGCGCAAGTGATCGCGCAGCAGAAACGCAGTTCGTTGGTGGATAATGCCCGGCTGTTTGCGATGGTGAATCTGTCGATGGCGGATGCCGGTATCGCGTCTTGGAATTCCAAGTACACGTATGATTTCTGGCGTCCCGTAACCGGAATTCGTCGTGGCGCGGAAGATGGTAACGCGGCAACTGTTGGCGATCCGAATTGGGTACCGTACGGTGCGCCAGGTTCGGCAACTATTCCAAACTTCACGCCGCCGTTCCCAGCTTATGTTTCGGGGCACGCGACGTTCGGTGCTGCGGCGTTCCGATCGATCGCCAATTTTTACGGCACTGATAAGATCTCATTCACGCTGACATCGGACGAATTACCGGGTGTCAAGCGTTCGTATACCAGTTTGAGCCAAGCGAGTTTCGAGAATGGAATTAGCCGTGTTTTTCTTGGTATTCATTGGCGATTCGACTATACGATGGGAGAACAGCAAGGTTATCAGATCGCTGACTATGTGACTCGACACTTCTTTCAACCGGCACCTGCCAATCGAGCTTTGATCGGTGTGCAGAACGATGGTGGTGGGTTTGTGAACTATGTTTTTCCAGTTGGAAAGGCCGACGTGGCGCTGCGCCGATCGCACTCCAACAATGAAACGGAAGTTGTCAACCAACGGACCGGGCAAGTGCTGTTCCGCCGCGACCTGAACGACCTGAACGCTGTGCGATTCTTGGCAGCGGGGAACAATGCTGCGGACTTTTTGTCAGTGGATCAGGCTTATGGAGGCCGCTTCGAAATTCGTAACGGCATCAATTACCAAGGCAATGCAAAGAACGGAGATGGTTTCTGGTTCGCTGGAAACGATGCCAACGATAATGTCACGCTCGACGGCAATGATCTGTCACTGCCTGGTATTCGCGCGACGCTCAATGGCGTGACGTACGTCGGCTTAGCAGGTCATGGCGGCGATGACACCTTCCTGGTGAGGGGCTTTCAAGGTGGTCGCCGAGTGGACGTGCGCGGTGCCGCCGGTGACGACACTTACTTGATTGGGGCTCAGAACCTGACCGTTTCGCTGGAACAGAACGACGGCACAGACACGCTGGACTTCTCGTACATGTGGGTTGGCGTGAATGTCGACTTGGCTCTTGGCAACGGTCAACGGCAGTCGGTTGGCAATGGCGTCACGATGATGATCCATGGGCATATGGAGAACTTGATCGGCAGCCAGCACGCGGACCGTTTGCGAGGCAATTGGGGTGACAACTTCATTGCTGGTCGCGGAGGTAACGATCTGATACTCGGTCGTGAGGGCAATGACGCGCTTGTTGGCGAGGCGGGCAACGACGTGCTGAGCGGTGGCAACGGTCATGATTGGATCAGCGGCGGCGACGGTAAAGATTTGCTGAGCGGCGGTGCCGGTTACGACACGTTGAACGGCGACGGTGACGAGAATATTCTGATTGGTGGTTCGACCAACCACGACGCCAACGATTCGTCACTGCTGGCGTTGTTGGCCGAATGGACCTCACCAAGAACTCGCGCGGTGCGCATCGCCAATCTGACCAATGGCAGTGGCGGTAGGACGCGCCTGAACGGAAGCAACTTCCTTTCCACTACGGGACGCAACCCGACGGTGAAGAACGATGGAGTCGATGACAACATTAATTCTACCACCGGAGGTGACTGGCATATTTCGAGCTAATTGCCGTTCGGCAAGTTGGTGTTGGATCACTCGGCGCGAGGCTGAAAGCCTTTGCTAAGTTGATATAGTGAACAGAGGTACAAAACCCCGTGCGAAACGCAATCGCATGGGGTTTTTCTTTGCAACGCTCCGCTTAATTGCTTGTTTTATTCTTCAATAACGACGCAAAAGACAAACGGATGCGATCCTTCCCAGGTTCTGTTGTCTGGAACGACTGCTTTGGCGGCTCCACCGCATGTGGCAACGGCAAGTAGCCCTGCGCTTGTGAAAAATCTTCGTGCTGCAAGTCTACTTGGGTCGAATAATTCGTCCGCTGTAAAAACACATTGGACCGGCAGAGCCGTCAAGACATTGCGTTCGCAGGCAGAGCCTGGAACGAGCAATTGCTTGTTTTTCATCAACAAAGACGCATAAACAAGTGCGTTCGCAGGCGGAGAATGGAACGAGCAAAGAGTAGAAACCAGCAATTAAGCGGATCGTTATTTCTTATTCACTCTACATGGATCCCCTACGGGACTGTTCGCTCGCCTTACAGTACGGTCGCGAGGATGTTTCCGTCGTTTGTCGTGTGGTGAAATTCAATTTCGGATTGCTAATTTGTTGCCACGATCTCAGAATTGATAATCAGTAGATAAGCTTCAACGCTTTAAACTTCATGGCTAGGAAAATGTTGCAGACTGCTTCTTACATCACCGCATGTTACACGAGAGCCGTTGACTTTCGCTTTGTCGACTAGAACACCAGCTCCGCATGTCTCAGAATGAGGCAAGGGAATTTAAAGTACAGAGGGACGACAACAAATGGAGATCATTTTGGCCGCGCCGCGTGGTTTTTGCGCTGGCGTGAATATGGCGATTGAGAGCTTGGACTTGGCGATTCGCCATCTCCAACCACCCGTCTATGTCTATCATGAGATTGTGCATAACCAGTATGTCGTAAGTACGTTTCGCGATAAAGGAGCAATTTTCGTCGACTCACTTGACGAGGTACCCGAGGGTTCAACCCTACTGTTTTCAGCTCATGGAGTATCACCAGCGATACGTGCCCACGCGCGCAGTCGCAAGTTGTTGGCGATCGATGCCACCTGCCCGCTCGTGACCAAGGTGCACTTGGAAGCAATTAAATATGCCCATGGAGGTTACACCATACTGCTCATCGGTCATGAAGGGCACGATGAAGTGATTGGTACGATGGGCGAAGCACCGCAAGCGATAGTCTTAGTCGAGTCGCGCGAAGACGTGGAGCGCCTGAATTACACGCCCGCAACCAAGTTAGCTTATTTGACTCAAACAACGCTCAGTGTCGATGACGCGAATCGTATCATTGAACGGATTCGCGAGCGATTTCCTTGGGTGGAAAGTCCTCCGAAGGAAGATATTTGTTATGCAACTCAAAACCGACAAGAAGCCGTGCGCAAATTGTCGGAACAGGCTGACGTAATACTGGTGTTGGGAAGTCAGAATAGCAGCAATAGCCAGCGGTTGCGTGAACTGGCCGCCGACCAAGGTAAAGCAGCATACTTGATTGATGGTCCACAAGACGTCGATCTTGAGTGGTTTACTGGTTCGGAGAAAGTCATGATCACGGCAGGTGCCAGCGCACCTGAATCGGTTGTGCAGGCCACGATTCAGTTTCTGGTTGACCGATTTGGCGCGAGCGTTCGTGAAGCGACGGTTCGTACTGAAGAGGTGCACTTTCCACTTCCTAAACCACTGCGTCATCTGGGTAAACAAGATGGTGCTGCCTCCGCCTCCCTGTAACATAATTCTTCGTTTACAATTCTGCCAACGAACCGCAGGGTAACGCTGGATCGCGCGATGCGCCGCTAATTTGCTCTTCAAGCAAGGAACATAGACATGTCCGCTGCCGCAGTTGTTCCATTGCCAGAGTTCCCGGCAGGCTGGCAACATCGACATCTGCTGGACTTAGAACGCTTGACCGCTGAGGAAATCACGACGCTGCTGGACGTTGCGGAACAACTGCAGGCAGCATTCTCGGCGACTCATGAAAAGTTGACATTGCTTAAGGGACGCACAATTGCGAACCTCTTTTTTGAGAACAGTACACGAACTCGTAATAGTTTTTCGCTCGCTGCGAAGAGGCTTGGGGCGGACACCATCGAGTTTTCATCAGGAAGCTCGTCGGTAGCCAAGGGTGAGACCTTTATCGATACCGCTAAGACGATCGAAGCTATGGATGTCGATGCGGTAGTTGTCCGGCATAGCGCTCCAGGCACTCCTCATCTGCTTGCCAGGCACTTGCACTGTTCGGTACTGAACGCTGGAGATGGTCCACACGAACATCCGACGCAAGGGTTGCTGGATATTCTTACGATTCGCCAGCATCGTGGCGAGTTGCGTGGGTTGACCGTTGCGTTAGTTGGAGATATCGCTCACAGCAGGACTGCGCGTTCGAATATCTGGGGTCTCAAGAAACTTGGTGCCCATGTTATTGTGTGCGGTCCAGCAACCTTGGTTTCCAGGCAATGGGAGCAGTATGGCATTGAGGTAGCTTATAATCTCGATGAAATCTTGCCTCGCTGTGATGTGCTCAATTTGTTGCGTATTCAGTTCGAACGTCAAGCGACGCGCCCGTTTCCATCGGTGCATGAGTATGCTCTGTTGTACGCGATGACTGCCGAGCGGATGCGGCGAAGCCGCGACAATATTCTGATCATGGCTCCCGGCCCAATCAATCGCGGAGTTGAAATCACGCCTGAAGTGGCCGACGGTCCGCATTCTGTGATACTACAACAGGTGAATAACGGAATTGCCATTCGCATGGCGGCATTGTGGTTGTTGGTGGGTAATGGTAGGAAGGTAGTTCCATGACCGAATTGCGAACCAGTTGGTTAATCGAGCATGGGCGTATCATCGACCCTTCACAGCAACTCGATCGTCTAGGAAGCTTGCTGATTAAGGATGGGGTCGTTGCGGCGATTGATCCTCGCGAGAATGATTTACCCTCGTCCGTTCAGAGAATAGATGCGTCAGGTTTGATCGTCATGCCGGGATTGGTCGATCTGGAGACCGAGCTGGGAGAACCTGGGTTTGAAGAAGATGAAACGATTGCTAGTGGCACGCTCGCAGCACTGGCGGGCGGTTACACTTCGGTAGCCTGCACCGCCAATACTGACCCTCCGATTGATTCAGCAGCAGCGGTCGAGTTTGTACGGCAAAAAGCAGCGCGAGCAGACCGTTGCCGCGTATATGTTGTAGGCTGTGTCAGCAAGGGGCGTCTCGGTGAAGAGTTGGCCGAAATCGGCTCGTTGGCGGAAGCTGGAGCGATTGCGTTTAGCGATTCACCACGACCGGTCGAGAACACAGCCTTGTTGCGTAAGGCGCTCGAATACTGCCTAATGTTCGATCGCCCAATTCTCGATCGACCAGAAGTCCCCAGCTTGACCCGTGGTGGTGTCATGCACGAAGGCTTGACACAACTTGTCTTGGGATTGGGTCCGATTCCGTCAGAGGCCGAAGACTTGGCGACTGCTCGCGATTTGCGGCTGATTGAAACCACAGGTGGCCGACTACATTTGAGCAGTATCTCAACAGCCGGGAGTGTGGAATTGGTACGTCGCAGCAAGGCGCGCGGGACTCGTGTAACGGCCAGCGTGCGCGTCATGAATTTGTGTTTTGATGATACCCAATTGCGGTCTTTCGATGCTAACTACAAAGTTAATCCACCTTTGCGAGACGGACGCCATATTTTGGAGTGTATCCAGGGATTGGTTGACGGTTCGATCGATGTGATCACTGCGGGACACCAGCCTCGATCGCTTGAGAAAAAAATGCAAGAGCTGGATGTGGTTCCCTTTGGGGTATCGTCGCTGGATACGACCTTATCGCTGATCATTACTAAACTAATTCGCCCAGGGATTTTGTCGTGGAGTCGCGCCGTAGAAGTGCTGTCAACCAACCCAGCACGTATTCTGGGACTCGACGCTGGCACCTTGCAAGTAGGTCGCCCGGCTGACGTGATCTTGGTAGATCCACACGAGACCTGGTATGTCGAACCACAAAGACTTAAATCTCGCAGTCATAATTCTCCCTTGTTGGGAGTGAGTTTATCCGGGCGCACGAAGTCTGTTTGGGTTAACGGCTTAGTCAAGTTTCCCAAGTAATATTAGCAAAGGCTAAACTGTCAACTCTACTGCGGGACGCTTTGCAGTCGGGTAAAGTCAGGCAAATTCTTTGACTAACCCGCTTAGCGATAGTGGACGCTGGTTTCCCGTTAATGTTAGACTTAGGCGAGTCAAAGGGTTGTCGGTTTTTATGGCGGCCCGGGTGTTCCTATCAAGCGTCTGTTTAGCCGTGTGGAGGCAATCGAAAATGAACCATCGTCCAGAATCCTCAAGTCACTCGAATAACTTGGCTCGACGTGATTTTCTCAAGACGACTGCAGCGGTCGCAGGGGCTGCGGCTTGTACGGCGAGTATTGCCAAAGCTGCCGATGCATCAAATAAGACTCCGGAATCTCTGGTCAAAGTCCTGTACGATACTCTGTCACCCAAACAAAAAGAAACTATTTGTTTCGACTGGAATTACGTCGATCCAACCCGAGGTCTATTGCGCACGCGTACGTCGAACAATTGGCATATTACAAAACCAAACATCGACAGTGATTTTTATACTGCCGAACAAAGAGATTTGGTTCGCAAGATTTTTGAGGGATTGATCGTTCCTGAGTGGCATGCCAAATTTGATCAGCAGATGGAAGACGACTGCGGAGGTTTTGGCAAGGATCAGAATATCGCAATTTTTGGGAAGCCAGGCGACGACAAATTCGAGTATGTCTTCACAGGTCGACATATGACCATGCGCTGTGATGGCAATTCAGAAGAACATGTGGCATTTGGCGGACCGATTTTTTATGGTCACGATCCAGGGGCTCAAAGCAGCAACGTTTTTTGGGAACAGGCGCTAGCCGCGAACAAGATTCACGAGATGCTGGACGGCAAGCAACGAAAGCTGGCTCAAGTTGCTAAGACGCCTAAAGAGCAGGATGTTGGGTTCCGTGGCAAAGAAGGAAAATTCCTGGGGATTCCTGCAACCGAATTGACTGCCGACCAAAAAGCCCAACTACAACTTACTCTCAATAAGTTATTCGAACCGTATCGCAAATCGGATACGGCAGAGGCACTGCAGTGCTTCAAGACTCAGGGTGGTTTGGACGCTTGTTATCTAGCCTTTTTCACGGATGATAATATCGAAGACAAGAATATATTCGACAACTGGCGAGTCGAGGGGCCATCCTTTGTTTGGCATTTCCGCGGCGCTCCCCATGTGCACACATGGGTAAATATTGCGGATACTCCGTCCGTCAAGCTGAACGCATAGATTTTCACTACATTGATATATGGTGTCCAGCGCCACCAGTCGCAACGCCTCGCAGCGCGAGGCGTTTTTCTTTTTCCCGTCGATTGATGTTTGCTTGGCTAGCCCAATTTTCCCAGTCCGGCGTTAGGCCGGATAAGCCCTTGCCTGGATACGCGTAATCAGTTCAATTAAAGTTAGATCGGGCAGAGATAAAACCACTGTAAAGTTCGATCTAGGATGTTCAATTAACTAGGCTTGTTCGAACGCCGGCAGTGGATAGGAACATTCCTATTCGTGGCATAGTTTTTTGGCTGGCATCAAGTGGAATCGATACTGGCGAAGTTTCACAATCCAAGTAGGACGAATTTGAGGTTTCTCATGCAGAATTGGGGCGCTAACAAACCGCGTTTGGCTTTCGGCCGCGCTCTTCTTTGGTTGTCCATGGGGACGGTAATACTTGGAGGTTGCAATCCGACTCCGTTGCCAGGTCCCGCTGCACCTGCGGCGCGACAATCTCAGAACGAAAAAACCGCTCAGGCAATGGGGTCCGATGTTCTGCAAGATGACGCCGAGGCAATCAAAGTTCTGGAGGGGGCGAAATTTGGATTAGTCAGAGACAAAGCCGGATTGGTCAGGGAAGTTGGCATTGCCAGTGATGTTAGTTTAGCCACAGCCCTGAAAAGTCTAGCGGGACTACCAAACGTCGAAGAACTCCGTATTTCTGGGCCTGGTATGTCCGACGATGGGATGGAAGTTCTGGCAAACCTCAAGAAACTAAAGCGTCTTGATTTGTCGGACTCGGCTGTCGGTGACGCGACTCTAAAAATTGTCGGACAAGTATCAAGTCTTGAGACTTTAGCGTTGCGTCGAACTGGATTTACCGACGTGGGATTAGCTGCGCTCACGCAGCTCCCGAAGTTGCGGGCACTGGATTTGCGCAATAGCAATGCATCCGATGAAGGCATGGCCCAAGTCGCAAAAATGAAATCGTTGATCGATTTGCAGCTTGAAAAATCTAAAGTGACCGACGTAGGTGCAGCGAAGCTCAAGCCTCTTTCACTAAAGTCGTTGAATCTAAACTACACATCGGTGACGGACCGAACTTTGGAATCGATCGGATCAATGACTAGTTTAGAGTCCATCCAATTTGATTCGTCGCGTATTACGGATGTCGGCATGGAGCACGTCGGCAAACTCAAAAACCTCAAACGATTGCGAATTCGAGATACCGATATCACGGGCGAAGGGCTCAAACATATCGCCAATCTCAAGGGAATCGATCGCTTGGAACTGCGAGGTACT
>CAZVBC010000001.1:65911-77215 GCA_964625155.1 uncultured Pirellulaceae bacterium | reverse complement strand
CGAAGACCACCTCTTCGAAGATCTTGGCAATCGATAACGAAGCGTTTGGTGCAGATGTGGGATACGGATATTGACAAATTGATGTCGTCAGTCGATATTCGTTTGTACGTTTGAGAGGATCTGTATCAGGTTTTCAGTCTGAGGGCTGACATGAGACGGATGGCTTTCGACGTACAGTTATGGGTGACCAGACCGCATATATCTGTGTGGTTTGGTGAACAGGGAACTCCGGTGCAATTCCGGGACGGTCCGGCCGCTGTATGCTGCGCACGTTCAACGGGGCGTGAATTGATTGCGTTCTTAATCGAGGTGCCATTGCACGATTTCGTGTGAGAAGGCAAAGCAATCAAATTCGTAGTGAGTCAGAAGACCTACCCATAGTTTGTTCGGTTGATGTCTTCCGGGAAAGGGGCATCGCCGATTGTGACGTATCTAACCGTGCGCGAGCGGCATTATTGTGGGACCGGCGCGCTTACATTTCGTTCACAGCTTGGGAGGTAAAGATGAATTGCTCGAATTTTCTGGTTTGGCATTTGGGCCACTCGTGGAGCTCAGCATGGTGTGCGGCGACTAAGTTGACAATTGCGACTACCATCTTGATTTGGGGAGTTTGCAGTATATCGAGCGCCGCTCTAGTGGATTTCGAATCGTTGTCCACGTTTACAACCACTGGTGCTACTGGCAGTTACTACAATGGCAATTCGGGGGTTGGTACGAACTCAAATGGCTGGTCAACTGGTGGCGTGTTCTTTAACAACTCGTATGATGCATCGTTTGGCGGATTTTGGACAGGTTGGAGCTATAGCAGCATCGCCGATGGAGTAACGGCTGGATTTGGAAATCAGTATGCCGCTGCTGCTGGAGGAGGTTCCAATGGACAAGGTGGAGCCGTGCCCGGACAAAAGTATGCGATTGGGTATGCGGATGGTGCATTCTTTAATCTTCCCACCGGTTCTCTACTGCAGTCGCTGGAGATTACGAATACGACGTATGCTGCGTTTGCAATGCTAAACGGCGACCAGTTCTCGAAGAAGTTTGGTGGTCAGACTGGAAGTGATCCAGATTTCTTCCGCGTCACTTTAACTGGCTTTAGTGGACTGAACGCTCAAGGGGCAACGTTAGGAAGCATCATCGTGCCTCTGGCAGATTATACATTTGCGAACAATGCTTCAGACTATGTGCTACGGACGTGGACCAACGTCAATCTTTCTTCGATAGCTAATGCACGTTCAGTAGGACTTAGGTTTACGTCAAGCGACGTTGGAAATTTTGGGATCAACACTCCAACCTACGTGGCCATCGACAATCTTTCATTTACCGCTGTGCCGGAGCCTTCCAGTTTCTGGATGTTGACTATCATCGCAGGTCTGGGAGCCAAACGATTTCGATCGGTATGCAGGCGTAGGATAAGAAGTTGATTTTCGATTCTGCAGTTTGAATAATTGTTGCCGTGTTGATGGACGTCAACTCGGCAACATCGAGGAAAGAAGAGGTTTTTGCAGAACGAGCTTGCTTAACGACATTACTTGGCAACGATGTTGTTATTCACGATTGCTTGCTCGGCACCTTCAACTGAAAATGCAGGTCCTTCGCCTTTTTTGCTGCGGTTCAGATCAACGCAGAGGTTGTTTGCCAGCAGGATGCGTGCACATTTGCCGTTTGCTTCGACGGCGGTGGTTTGCAGACCGCTGAATTGATTACCGGTAATGTTGACATCAGTGGTGTTATCGAGAACGATTCCATGAGCCACATCATCGTCGATTTTGCGTCGTGTGACTCCTTTGCCACCGATGTGGCTGTTCGTGAAGCTGTTACCGGTCACTGTGATTCGACCGCTTTGGTGACCGATCCGCAGCGAGAATTTTGGATCGAGAACAAAAGTATTGGCTGAAATGGCACAGCCCCACGCGTGTCGCAGGTCAACTCCACCTCCGAAGTCGTGGGCAATAACGTTCGCGCTGACGGTGATACCATAACAGTCGCGATCCAATATAATCGCCACTCCATTGCATTCTTCGATCATATTCCCAGACAACACGGACCCATAGGTATTTTCGATGATGACGCCATTTCCCAGATGATCGTCGATGTTATTGCCGGACATACATAGATTGAAACTGTCAATACATTGCAACGCGTCCTGATTCTCTTCAAAGTGATTCGCTGACACCACGATGTCATGTCCAGCCTGAATGCGCACTCCACATTTGGCATTGTAAGTAAAGATGTTGTCAGAAATTCGAGGATCTTCGTAACAATCGATCATGTGTAAACCATGTCCACCGTTGTGGTCGAGCGACAATCCATGCACGTATAGTTCTTGGATACCCTCCGCGAGTACACCATCACCGCTGGTAGGCTTGGTACTTTTAGCGTCGACGGCTGCTGGATCGCCACAGATACGAAAATCGGCTAGTTGAACACGCCACAATCGTGCGTTGCGGTCTGAGGTACGAGAGCTGGGGCGTACCATCAACGCCGGTTGGCCTTGGGTATTCAAATTGATAA
Source organism: uncultured Pirellulaceae bacterium (assembly GCA_964625155.1). Lineage (GTDB taxonomy): Bacteria > Planctomycetota > Planctomycetia > Pirellulales > Pirellulaceae > Aureliella. The sequence continues at coordinate 74,707 of CAZVBC010000001.1, read as the reverse complement.
TCTTGGTTGCGGCCCCTGAGCCGATAACGCGGGTATCGGACTTGGAAAGCAAAAGTGGTTGGCTGATACGAAATTCGCCAGGAGGAATACGAACTACGCCTCCAGACGCAGGCACGGCATCAAACGCAGCTTGCAGGTTCGGGAACTTTGCTGCGTCGATTGCTTCCGCTCCTGCAACTAAATGACATGGCAAGCAGAACATCGACAGCGCCAAAATTACACTGGACCATCGGGTAGATAATTCGAATTGGGAGTTGTGATACATGTTAGGATTGTCCTTCGATCAATCATTAAAGATCATTGCTGGTTGCAGGGTTCTCTTCGGGATTTAAGCGGAGCGCCAATCGTAACACAAACAGTTGCGTACAACCAGCAAGCTGCCTGCCGCACAACTTACACGGCGAACTGAGGGCGTCCATTTTTTCGAAACGACTGAAATTTGCATCTGTCCGGCGTAATGTCAGGCTGCTTCAGCAAAACATGAATCAGTTATAAAAATGTGGACTGATTCTGCTCGAACGAATCTGGCGATTCGAATTCGAGGTATACTGCGAACCGAACTTCACTGCTCTAAACATCTTTTTGGATCTATGTCTTTTTGGATATATGATGGCGGATTTCTGGAGGGCGACGCTCCTGCGGAGCCATCACGCGTCGCCGCACAACGTCCACCAGTATTGGTTCGCAAATTCGGCGCCGGAAAAAGCTCGGCAGGAGCCTCGCTCTCCCGACCCGGATTTTTGTTGATCAAAAAGGAAATCAAAGAAGTTTAGAGGGGTGCCGAATCTCTCTACCGACCGTTAACAATTACACTGTGTCGCCGCAGTGTAGCGACATGAACCACATCCACAACGGAGATAAACAATGAAATCACTCAGTCGATCGTTGATGTTGGCTTGTATTATCTTGATGATTCGAGCAGCAATCGTCGAAGCGCAGGATCATCCGGATCGAGTGATTCGCTCGGGAGTACCGCAAGGGAAACTTACTTCCGGGCAGTTTATTGACAGTCACATCTTTCCTGGAACAAGGCGAGACTACAGTGTTTACGTGCCGGCACAGTACAAGGCTGACGAACCGGCGGCGCTGATGGTCTTCATGGATGGGAGTGGTTATATGCAACCACAAGGAAGTTTCCGAGTTCCCATTGTTTTTGACAACCTCATACACCAACGGGAGATGCCTGTAACGATTGCTGTTTTCGTCAATCCAGGAACTATTGCTGCGACCATGGCGGGAGCGAAGGATCGCAGCAATCGCTCGTTTGAATACGATTCGATGGGGGATCGCTATGCGAATTTCCTGATCAATGAATTTCTGCCCGTCGCGTTAAAGGGCTTGAACGTTTCGAGCGACCCAGCCAAGCGGGCTGTGTGCGGCATCTCATCCAGCGGCATTTGTGCATTCACAGTCGCCTGGGAGAAACCGGAACAGTTTGGCAAAGTGCTCAGCCACATTGGCAGCTTTACGAACATCCGCGGTGGCTGGGCCTATCCAGGGCTTGTGCGGAAGACGAAAAACCAGCCCAAGCCCATCAAGATCTATCTCCACGACGGGCGAAACGATCTCAATAACTTACATGGTAACTGGCCGCTGGGGAACCAGGAATTGGCAGCGGCACTGCAGTACGCTGGCTACAAGTACAAGCTCGAAATGACTGACGGCGGACATAGTGGCAAGCGGGCTGGTGAAGTTCTGCCGCAAGCACTTAAGTGGCTTTGGGACGAGAAATCAGAAAGCACCCACATACCGATTGTCGAAACAAGACCGAACTGGGAACCACACGCGGACGCTGTCGTCCAAGACCAAGTTCCCAAAGGGATTGTTCACCAGATGCCAGCTTGGGAATCGAAGGTTTTCCCAAATACAATTCGTGATTGGTCGGTCTACGTTCCAGCTCAGTACAAGGCCGAACAACCAGCCGCGCTGATGGTATTTCAGGATGGCGAAGGGATGAAAAACAACAGTGGCCGTTGGCGCGTGCCGACGGTCTTCGACAACCTGATTGCGAGAGGAGACATGCCGCCGACCATCGCAATCTTTATCAATCCAGGGCACGCTAAGGATCAGCCGCGAGTAAAAGGCAAGCACTCGAATCGCAGTTTCGAGTACGACAGTTTGGGCGATCGTTTCGTTCGGCTATTGCTCGAAGAGATCATCCCTGAGGTACGCAAGCAATATTCCATCACAGACGACCCCGAAATGCACGCAATCGGAGGTTCCAGTTCTGGTGCAATCTGCGCATTCACAGCAGCTTGGGAGCGAACTGATTTTTTTCGTAAAGTCTATTCGAGCGTTGGGAGTTTTACCAACCTGCGAGGCGGCGATGTCTATCCGTCGTTGGTGCGCAAAACTGAGCCGAAGCCGATCCGCATCTACATGGCCGATACGAGTGGCGATATTGACAATGCTTTCGGAAGCTGGCCATGGTCCAATCAACAGATGGCGTCGGCACTTCAATATATGGGATATGACGTTCGATTTGACTGGGCCGAAGGCTATGCGCACAATGCGGATTTCGGCGGCGCCAGATTCCCTGATGCGATGAAGTGGCTCTGGCGAAAGGCATCCCACGTACCTGTTCTCGATACTCGCGGTGACCTCGGCGGAGATCTTACGTTGCTCAACCTGTTGGATCGCAGTGAATCCTGGGATCTCGTGGCGGAGGGGCTCGGATTTGCAGATGCACTGTGTGCCGACCAAGCAGGAAACGTTTACTACTGCGATATGCGAGCACCTTCGGTCGTACGCCTTGGAATTGATGGCAGTCGGAAAGAAATCGCGAGAGAATCGGTCAGCGGCCTCGAACTCAGTCCCGACGGTACGTTGTTGTATGGCTGCCAAGGAACAAAAAGTCGTGTACTTTCCATTAACTTATCGACCGGCGAAGTGAAAACCGTTGCAGAGGGCGTCAAGCCAAACGACTTGGCCGTGACGCCTGACGGTTTTATTCTGATTACGGAAACTGGAGCTCAACAAGTGACACGGATTGACGCAAAGACCGGCACCGTCAGCCCTGCCGACGTTGGAATCAGTAAGCCGAACGGCATTGCACTTTCAAACGATGGGGGCACGTTGGCTGTTTCAGATTATGGTGGCATTCACACGTGGACTTTTCGAGTCAACTCGGGAGGCATTCTGGACGCAAAGATGCCGACGATGTCCATGCGATTGGCAGTCGACCCCAAAGGGGACTTCAAGTTCAATGAGCCACCTCCCTATGTTGCTTCATCCCGTGGCGACGGGATGTCAGTCGACAGAATTGGTCGTTATTACGTAACGAGTGAATTGGGAGTACAGATCTTTGACCCTACGGGCCGGCCATGTGGCGTTCTGCCAAAGCCCGACAAGGATCAACCACTAACAACTTGTGTTCTCGGCGGTGAAAACCACAACTCACTTTACATCGCGCATGGTACAAAAATCTATCGACGTAAGTTAACCATCGAAAAACCGAAGTCCTGACGAAAAGAGCAACAAACTATCAACGACGCAAAACCGTCGGTGACCGGCGTGACAAAACAACCCTGCCGCTTGCGCGACACCGCTAAAAATAATAGCGGAAATGCGCAAGCAATCCGGTGGCACGGTAGTATCTTAAGCGTCGGTCACTTAAGAAGATGAGCAGCGTCCACCTGCCTTGCGATCAGACGACGAGTGCGCCGAGTATCGCCAGGTCCCGCAAGCGGCATTGAATCTCCTCTGCGAACGAAGACTGACCAGATGATTTTGGGTCGACTGCGACTGAAGTTGCAATTCGCGCAATTAGATTGCCAATAGGCTTCAAAGCTGCTCAGTTGTTTCGAGCAAGCTTGGGCCAGCTCAGTTGACTCCATCGCCATTTGATTAATTCACCGCTGAGCAATTGTTCTGTCCAAGATTTGCGGCCCATGGCAAAATTGTTCCAAACAGCTTCGAGGTACGGTTCGCTGGCGCGCGACAGCGTGGGTACAAGCCCATCCCGTTCAATCGCTCGCAACCCATCCCAGTAATGCTGGACGATCTTCTCTTGAAAGAGATCTGTTGCAATTTCCAACCCGACTAGAGTCCCGTTCCCAACCGTTTGGATGCTGTTAAGTGCCATAAACGAAATAGTTGCCGACACATCCCAAATGGATGCGTTTTGCTGAGCAGCGGCCAACTCCATTTGCCGCCACATTTGATCGATTTCGGCCTTAGGCAACAACTTAGTGGGATCAATTTGGTTTACCGCATGTTGCGTTTCTTCGATTGTCTTGCGCAACCCGTCAATTGAAATCGGTGGGCGATCGAAAACTTCGGCAGCTTTGCCCGAGGCCTGTTCGAGTGCAGATATTAACTCTGCTGCACTATCGATCGTAGTTTCTTTGTCGATAATTCCCTGTTCCTTAAGTCGCTGACTGAGCTGGCGAAGATAAACTTGTGACCCGTAAGCCACGTCGCTGAAAATGGCTAAGACCGCCAACGGAGATACGTGAAAAGTCGCTAGTGCGCTCATATCGAGCAGATTACCGACTGTCTTTCGGGCAACGTATGTTTGCGCCTGCACCTGCGCTTGCTCGGGTTCATTAGGTTCCTTTTTGACGCTGTTACTCAGAACTCGCCTGACACCTCCGATATCATTAACGACAAAATCCAGCATCTGCTGAGCAAAAATCGAATACGACTTTGAATTTCGAAACGCGGAGGGGAGCAACCAATTGGCCGATTCGCGAACGAATCCTCCTGCCAACGCACCGGCGCTGCGCAAGGTTCGTTCTGGTAAGCTGGCGGAATACGAAAACATGCTCAATAAACTGCTGGCTGCCTCACCAACAGTGGATTTGTCCATATCGATCGAGCCGGCCATCATTGTATCACTGTGGACGGAATCGCTTTGACCACTCGCAAGATCCGTACTTTGTCCGGAAGACATGGAATAATTCCTCAATGTTGATGTCGGAAAATAGGTTCACCACGAGTACGCGTATATGGCTTGGAATTCGGCCTCTTTGGGCGCAGCATCTGTCTTCGTATCGACTGGTAGACGAAAGTCTTTTCCAAGAACCAAGAGTTTTCGCCCGGGTGTTAGATTGGCGACGTTCGCGAACTCTCTACGTGGAATTCGAATAGGTGGAATCGCTACGGTACCAGTGGCTTGAGGCGTACCGTAAACGATCCGATCTGCTTCGATTTCCTCCAGTCGATCAACTTTAACAATCATAGCCAAATATTTTGATGTATCAGATCGCGCGCTCGCAAGTTGGGCTTTGGCTCCTGCAGATATGACGGTCTGGGCACTTTCGCTTCCTACAAGTTTCGTAACGCAACTATCAACTTTTTGACGTATCGTTCTTTGAGTCGGGTCAGTTTCCGATACAGATTCGAGTTGATTGGCTAATTCGGTAAGCGAACCATATAGTGACTGAGCCAGCTTACGACGTTGCGTACGATCACCGTCTTTTCCCAATTCCCATTCGGCCAAGCAGCGCTCAAACGCACCGATCTGGGAAAACAGATTGTTGGTTTCAGTGGAATCCCGTGCCGAACGCACTGAAGAGTCGACTTGATTATCCGCTGCTGGGGATTGAAGGGGATCTTCGGCAGATGGTATAGATGGCGTAACTGAGTTTTCATTCGCATTGTGGGCGTCATCAACACGATCCAGATGATCGAGTGGCAGATCGGTTGGCTGGTCCCCAAGCTGCGTGATCTGCGGCAAATCTCCGTCGAACTGCGGCCGCAATCTTTCGGGGACCAACCAAGGTGCATATTTGGCGACTGTCGGTCCAGCGTTTCCGATGTCGGTCCCAACGACATGCCAGATCAACAGCAGCGAAACCGGAATTGCAGCGACACCACCCAATACAACTTGAATAATTTGCCACAGAGGAGATGCTGATTTGCGGCGATTACGTTCGTACTCCTCGTGTGTGATCGGCTTGAACTTGGACCAATCAACTTTGGCTCCTGGCGCAGAAGCTCTTGACTGCGGTTGGGAATGTGCAGAAACATGGTTTGCAGGAGGTGTCGCTGGGGATGTACTGAATTCCTCTGGCTCCAACTGCAACTCAAGCTCGTCATCGGACTGCGGAACTTGAACAATGTGATTGGAAGAATCCGATGCACTTAGTACGGGCAAGTTTGGGGTTGGGTCGTCAACAATCTCCCATTGCGGAAGTTGTTCGCGAATAAGTTGCTCTAGCACGTACTGGGATTGGCACTTTGGGCATCGCAGCGAGGCGGCGAGCGACACACCTTGCCGCAAAATCATCAAGCATTGGCACCCAGGACACGGTATCAACTGGATCAAGACTCATCTCCCATGCTTGAAGGCAATAATTCAAGTAGTTTGCTAGTGCAGATTGTAAGCAAATAATACTCGTCAGCCCGTATGCAAATCTTATCCCAATCCATGAATGGGTTCGAGCTTTGCACGCAAATAACCTAGCAGTGGATCAGCGGATAGCGACTCAGAGGTCGCCTTTTCAATCAACTCGACTGGCTCCAGGCACCGCCCCCAAGCATGCACATGCTTGCGCAGCCATTCAAGCAGCACGGGAAAATCACCCTCAGAAATGATCTGCTCCACCGAGCCAAATTCGCGTTGCATAGCTTTCATCAATTGTGCAGCATACAGGTTTCCCAGAGTATAGGTTGGGAAATAACCGATCAGTCCTGCACTCCAATGGATATCTTGCAATATTCCGTTTCTATCGTCGGTGGGCCGAATCCCCAAGTACTGATAGTAACGATCATTCCATGCTTGAGGCGCCTCGGCACAACGGAGTTGGCCTGACAATAGTTCATGCTCCAATTCGAACCGTATCAAGATGTGGAGGTTGTACGTAACTTCGTCGGCTTCTACGCGGATCAACGACGGCTGGACCTGGTTCGCGTCGCGATATATTTGGTGGACATTCAGTCCGTCCCAAACAGAGCCCAATTGTTGGCGGAGCCGAGGAAAACACCAGCTCCAAAACGCATGACTCCTACCAACAAAATTCTCCCAAAAACGTGATTGAGATTCGTGAACGCCAAGGCTGGCTGCCGTGCCTGGAGGCAATCCATACCACTGCGTTCGTAGTCCTTGTTCATACATCCCGTGACCGGCTTCGTGCAACGTGCCGTAGAATCCACTAGGAAAGAAGTCTTGCCGAAAGCGTGTCAGAATCCGGCAATCTTGAGGGCCGAGCGTCGTGCAAAAAGGATGCGACGTTTCATCCAGTCGGCCACGCGCAAAACTGTATCCAATTTGTTCTGCGATCCAGCGGCTGGTTTGACGCTGTAAATCGATATCAATATTGCGCTGCCAAGCACGTCCGTCCGGTCGTCCGGAGGCTTGCGATAGAGCTTGGACCAGCGGCACCAACCCACTGCGCAGTTGTGCAAAGGTCTTTGCCAAACTATCACTTCGCGCACCTTCTTCGTATTGATCCAGCAACGCGTCGTACAATGGCCCGCCGTCGCTGAGCAGTTCGGCTTCGCGGCGGCGCAAGTTAAAGATAGTCTCCATGTGGGGCGCAAATTCTCGCCAGTTATCGCACCGCCGAGCCTCCTCCCAAGCTTGCTGGCCCAGCGTTGTGGCTTTAGCAATCGCTTGCACCAAATCGATGGGCAATCGCGCGTGCCGCCGATAGTCTTTGTACAACCGAGCTATCGTTACACCATGGTCGTTATGCCGGTCAGCCGCTAGACGACCGGTCGACAACTCGTATAGCATTTCTCCCAACCGTTTGTCGGTTCGACGTTGGTGAATCATGCCACTTAACTGCGTGATTTGTTCCGCTCGAAATGCACCACCTTCAACAGGCCGATACGTGCGATCGTCCCACTCTAGCAATGCTTGCGTCGCTTCGAGTCTGGCAGTATCACGTACAAATTCGATCGTTGTCCCAAATAGTTCATCTTCAGTTGGCATCGCCCATCCAGTCGCATCAGCAAACGGTCACAAAAGTAAGTTCTCGCTTTAGTGGTCATACTGGCTTGCAGAAAGAAATGAGCCACTTGGTGGTTGGTTCTATACCATCTTCGACGACTTGGGAAGTTCAGGAGCGAGCGATTCGTGGCTGTGTACTAATAACATGCTGGTAGGTCATTGAGACGGAAATCGTCGTTCGTTGCCACCAGCGTGTAAGACTTGGCAAATTCCACGCCCAAGGTCAGAAGATACGAATTTTCGAGCTCGGCGAGTCGCTGGCTTCGTTTCCAAGAACTAGCGTTGCAAATACAATGGGGCTCTGCTGAAACCCCTCTCACACGATTTGGAGTCCATTTTTATGCGCAAGTATGTACTTTCGCTGAGCCTAGTGTTGGCTGGTTTAGTTGGTTGGCAGGCGAGTTCAGGAAGTATTGCAGCTCAGGAAAAATCAAAACTGCCACCCGTTCCCGAAGGCTATGATGATACCCCGGTGATTCCAGGACAAAGTTGGCGAGTGCACGATAGGCATCGCCCCAGACCACCTGTTGTGAAGGCTGGTGAAGAATTAGGTCAGCCACCAAGCGACGCTGTCGTTTTGTTCGGCGGTAAAGACCTTGCCGCTTGGGAGACCTCAGGGAAAAAAGGAGCCGATGGCAAACCGGCACCTGCTGGCTGGAAAGTCGAAAACGGTTATATGGAAGTCGTTTCGCGGTCTGGCTCGATTCAAACCCGTGAACATTTTGGCGACTGCCAATTGCATATCGAATGGGCGACACCCAGCGAAGTCAAGGGCAAGAGTCAAGGACGTGGAAACTCTGGGGTGATCATCATGGGTCGCTACGAAATCCAAGTCTTGGATTCGTTCGAAAATGACACCTATCCAGACGGCCAAGCGGCCTCAATTTATGGCCAGCATC
>CAZVBC010000001.1:0-65901 GCA_964625155.1 uncultured Pirellulaceae bacterium | reverse complement strand
AAGTCAACGTAGCTCGTGCGCCTGGGAAGTAGCAGATTTACGACATCATATTCGAAGCTCCGCGATTCGAAGGTGAAAAACTCGTCAAGCCTGCGCGAGCAACTGTGTTTCATAACGGTGTGTTGGTACAAAACGCCAAAGAGTTCGTCGGTCCCATGGCCCATAAGGAAGTCCATCCCTATCGTGCTCATGGTCTAACAGGCCCATTGCAATTGCAGGATCACGGTAATCCAACTCGCTTTCGCAATATTTGGTACCGCCCTCTGCGAGTTGAGCAGACTCCTTGGCTCAGCCTCCCTGGCGGTGAGGGCAAGGGTAAAGGCAAGAAAGTTGTCCTACTAGCTGGTGACGAAGAGTATCGGTCCGAAGAAGCGCTGCCTCAGCTTGCCAAAATTCTTTCAAAACATCACGGATTTGATACAACAGTACTTTTTTCGACTGACCCTGATTCTGGCCTGATCGACCCAAATATGCAGACCAATATTCCGGGCATGCATCATTTGAAAGACGCCGATTTAGTTATTTTGTCGCTCCGTTTCCGCGAGCTGCCCGACTGGCAAATGCAGTATTTTGTCGACTATATCAACTCGGGTAAGCCGGTCATCGGTTTGCGCACGGCCACTCATGCGTTTAATTATTCGCGCAGTAAAGATAGCCCATTTGCGAGCTGGAGCTTTAACAGTAACAAATGGCAAGGTGGTTTCGGTCAACAAGTGCTCGGCGACACCTGGATCAGCCATCATGGTCGACACGGCTCACAAAGTACGCGTGGTGTTATCAATGAAGCGAACAAGAGCCATGCGGTGCTGAAAGGTGTCAAAGATGTATGGGGCCCGACCGATGTTTACGGCATCAAGAATCTGCCCAAGGATGCAACCGTGTTGTTGTGGGGGCAAGTGCTCGCTGGCATGGACCCCAGTGACAAAGCGGTCGATGGGCCAGTCAATAATCCTCAAATGCCATTGGCATGGGTGCGAGAACACAAGACCGCCGAAGGGAAAGTCTGTAAAGTTTTTTGCACTACGATGGGCGCATCAACGGACCTCCAATCTGAAGATTTACGCCGCTTGATTGTCAATGCAGCCTATTGGGCAACGGGGCTGGAGAGTCAAATTCCAGAGAGATCGGAGGCTTCAATCGTCGGTGAATTCAAGCCCTCCATGTTCGGCTTTAAACGCGAACCTAATTTTTGGTCCGGCCAAAATCTGACACCAGCCAGTTTCGCCAATTAACTAAACCGGCGAACGCGCAAGATTCTGATGTCTCGGGAATTCTCGGCGCCGGAGTACAATAACTCCGGCGCCGCGTTACGAATCCGGTATGTGGCGACCATCCTGGCCTGATGACGAGTTAACCGAAGGGGCCAATACAATTATGTATCACCAACTTACTTGGCCAGTGTCAATTGTTTTGGCTGTCCAGATGGATCGAGTCCTTCGGACCCTGTGTTTGTTCGTTGGGACGTCACTTGGAGCATGTGCTTACGGACAAGAGGTAGAGACCAAAGTCTTTCCACCGATGGCCGATGAACACATCACGCGTATCGATGCGGCACGAGTTGCTGGCACAATTGTCATTGACGGAAAATTAGATGAAGCCAGTTGGCAGAATGCGCAGCGTTCGCCTAGGTTCGTGGATCTCATCACTGGCAAACGGGCCATCCACGAAACCCGTGTGTCAGTAGTATGGGATGAGCAAAATTTGTACGTCGGCTACTGGATTGAGGAACCCTTCGTTCAAGCCAAGTATGTGGAACGCGATTCACCGATCTACTATGACAATGATGTCGAGCTCTTTGTTGCTGGGACAGATGCTTACTATGAGTTTGAAATCAACGCTCATGGGACGATTTACGAAGGGATGTTTATTTGGCAAGATCATTTTTCGTCCAGCGGTTTTGCCGCTCGGCCAGAATTCAATCAAGCGGACCCAATCGTCAAGTACCAGCCCTTTAATGGTGTGGGCCTGAAGGACCATCCACGTGGAAAACGCTGGGCTTATCTGAAATGGGATTTTCCGGATGCTAAATCGGCAGTATACATCGACGGAACGTTAAATGACTCTCAGGATCGAGACCGCGGTTGGACAGTTGAATTGGCATTTCCGTGGAAGGGAATGAAATCGTTGATGCTCGGAGACCCTCGATCATTGCCGCCAAAACCGGGAGATATTTGGCGTATGGATTTTTCGCGCTTCAATCAGTATCGAGAAGCTCTACCTGCCAAAGACTCTGGCGGCTGGGCGCTCAGTCCACATGGAGTTTGGGATTCGCATATTCCCGAAGTGTTTCCTTACGTCACTTTTCGGGGGCAGGGTTCATCAACCAAATCTACGAAATAAGGGTCATTTGTCTTGCAAGATCATAGAATGAACTTGGCTCGTGCACCTGGTTATTGAGTAGATTACGAAATAAGTTGCCTCGGCAGTGAGACACTAAGCAGACACAATTACTGTTGGCGATATCTGCCAATGTCGTTAGTGCCTTGGAGAGATTTCTCAGTAGCTAGCGCTTACTCTTAGGAAAACAAATCAATGCACATTGAAAATCGTCGATCGAATGAGATCAGCGTTCAAAGAAGACGTTTTTTGACTTCGTCGGCTGCGATTGCGAGCACTTTGGCGTTCAATGTCAATCGAATATCAGCTCAGGAAACTCGCGCCAGCCGCGCGGCGTCGCAAGGCTGCCCACCGGAGATTCGTGCAGCGCTCAGCGGCCCGTGGCCTTCGATTCGTACTCCCTTCAAACGCGATGGCGAAATCGATTATTCAGCTCTTTATAAGTTGTTAGACTTTCTGATTGAGCAGGCAAAAGTCCGCGCCGTGGTATTGACCTGGGGCGATAGTCTGTTTTCAGTTCTAACGGATGAAGAAATAGCCGAGTTGACCAAAGCGGTCGTACGACACGTCAATCATCGTGTGTTTGTGGTAGCCGCCACTGGGCAATGGTGGACCGGCAAGTCGGTTAATTTTGCGAAGTATGCTGCTGGAATCGGCGCGGATATGTTAATGACTTTGCCGCCGGATTGGGCTGCAAGTACGACCCATCAGTCCCTGGTGGATCATTATCGTGCAGTTGGTGAACATATACCCGTAATGGTTGTCACAAATTTCTTAATTGCTCGCGGAATTGACTTTGGGGTTGAGTTGATGCGCCGCTTGCGCGATGAAGTGCCGCGAGTTATGGCGCTCAAAGACGATTTTCTCGGTGAGTTCATTCGCAAGACTTGTTTGCTCACTCATGATCGCTGGGCCCTTTCGGCTGGTGGAGCAAAGCAGAATCATTTGAATATGGTTCCCTTCGGAGCCGACGGTTACTTGTCAACCTTTATCAATTTCAAGCCAGAAATTGCATGGCGCTATTTCCATGCGATTACATCCGGCGACACGACGACTGCTGTGAATGTCATTCGCGATTATGACATGCCATTGTTCGATTTTGTGCGTAAGAGTGAAGGTGGCTTCGACGCAGCCATGCACGGGATTTACGAATTATTTGGTTTGACGCAGCGTTGGCGCCGGTCTCCGTATCACAGCCTCACGGACAAGCAGATGGAAACTCTGGCAGAGTTTCTACGTCAAGCCAAGATCTTGGGATAGCATCCAGCCCTCGGTTAGTTACAAGGCTGAAGATACCTCGCGCACTAGATGCCTCTGAGCCTGACCAGTGCTCAGCCACAGTTAAGAAATGAGATTCGCGGACGGGAGATCGAGGTTCCTACCAAACCGCAGCGGCAACTTCGTCCCATTCAATCTGCGTTTCCGCGATTCAGCTCAACACACAAACTGATCAGTTGAGTACGACAGTCTAGCTTGCAATACATAATTCTCCAAAATTATGCCGCTCAAACGAATGAGAGTAAACGTGCACTCAACCGGGATAGATGGCGGTTCCAAGAAGCAGAGTCATTTTTCGAGAACGGTACTGCGACGAGTGTCGAGAATCCTTTGGTTCTCTCCGTTTTTATTCTTTTTGCCAATTTTTTTTGTGGTCTCAGACCTGATTCCAGATCAGAACCATGGTAGTATCGCTGACGGCTTTCGAAAAATGAATGTTTTATTCGCAGTCATGGTACCTTTCAGTTTATGTTCCTGGGGTATCGCCTTCGCCCTGACAGCAGTCAACGATTTCTCCGACATTCCTCGGTCTCGAATCATGTTGTGGGGAGTACTTGCTGCTGCGTTTGTCATCGTGATCACAATAGTTTGTGGAGTGGATCTGTGAGTATTGCGCTCTGTCAATATTCTGACATGTCGTCAGTCACTGTCTGATGTTCAGAGGGAACTCCACACTTCGATGTCATTGAATGAAATTAACGTCCAGGCGTTGGATTCTGCGTTGATAGGTTGCTGGGAGAGTGAACTGTGATTGCTGGCAGGAAGGAGTTGGCTTGTGTGTGGTCAAGATGGGGTTGTGAATGATCTCGATCCGTCCTGTTATGAATCTGAAAACGCACGATCCCGACGGTTGCTGCTGGGGATTGGCGGCCTGGTACTGGCGACCATGGTGATTTGGACTGTGACAATACCGGCATTTGAATTGCTGATCCAAATCCGACCAACATTTAGCCCGTTTATTGCATACGCGCTGCGGCTGATCCTGCTCTCGCCGGCAAATGCATTGTTGAGCCTGGTTGTTACGTTGCCGATTCTCCTGCCAATACGATTGACTTTCAGAATCGTACTGGTACTGGCACTGTTAGTGATTATGTTCCTGCCCGGGGCTGTGCTCGCGGTAGCTTTGCATTCAAGAGCAGACGATTGGCCGATGTTCATTTTGCAGTCTTACGCGTATTACTACTTCGCTGCGTTGTACGCTGTGCCTGTCATCAGCGGAGTGGTATTCATGGGCATTGTCACACAAATGATTGGCGGTCAGCGATACTATTTGGCCAGTGATTCGATGCATGCTGCGCCAAAGTTCACCATCGTTGCTTTGATGGAGCTCACTTGCATTGTGGCTCTAGCGTTGACGGCGAGCCGCAACCTGAAAGACCCGGCTTTCGCGGAGAAAGATTATGGCTATTGGACAGGCGGATTTACGCCAGAGTTTTTCGGCGTAATAGGGCTTTTCCTCGGCTGGTTAATCTACGATTGGATTCAAATAGTCCTTGGAAACCGACTGCCAAGGCGGGTACCACGAAGCATCTTGCTGATAGCTATTTGCTCGCAGTTAATGGCTACGATGATTTTTCTACCTTTGATGCGTGAATTCGGAACCAGTAGGCTGAGCAGCATTCTGCTCAGCTCCATATTCGGCGGTGTAGTAGCGGGCTCGTTGTTCTCGTTTGCGGTACTGGCCGGAGTAGGGTGGCTGCGGCACTGTGGATTTCGATTGGCACAATCGCACCTGCGCGGCTAATGGTTAAACGACTGCAATTTGCAGGGGAATGTGTTTGCGCAAGTATGGTTGCGCGCGGAGAAATAAAACTTGCGCAAGTCGCAAACTTTGCAACATGCCGCATTGTTAACAGCCCAGACTATAAGCCTCCGTTTACTTCGCGTATGAAAGTTTCTCTGCGCCGAAGCGGTGGATTCGAGAGACGATCAATTCACTGACGTTCCAATTCAATTTCGCTCGACCATTAGTTCACCAGTGTTGATGCCTTCGAACGAAGTGACCTGTAGGTAATAAGTTCCACCTGCGGCCACCGTCCACTCAAAGCCGGCGAAGAAACTATTGAAGTCGTCGCTTCCCAGCACTGGATTACCGTCAGGATCAAGCAACACGAGTATCGAGTCGTATATCTCGCGACTGGGGCTGGAGGTTATGATCGACAATGTCTCACCAGCATTCACCGTGACCGGCAATTCAAACGTCCGACCAGGAACCAAGTCGAGCGCGATCGAACTGTTATCCATCAGCGGTGCGGTCGTTACTAGTTCGTCGGTCACCATTTCGATGTGAAGCTGAATGTGAATAGCCGACTGAGTCTCGTCTCCCAGAGAAAAATAAGCAGCAGCTAGAATTGCTTGAATGCGTGGTGTATTCAACCCGAGTGCGATCGCGGACATCGCTTCCGCTAATGCCCGTTGTGGATCAGGCACACCGTAGGTGTAAGCATCAGCCACAATAAATCGAACGTGGGAGTTATTGGGGTCGAGTGTGAGTGCGGACTCAAGATCCTCCACACCTCGATTTACGTTAGCACCTAGCAGCATGCGACTGGAACCTCGAAATAAAAGTCCATATCGATCGTTTTTGCGAATCTCGAGCAGCCGATTAAGCAACTGGATCGCCTTGTTGTATTCGAATCCGACCCAGCGAGCGAAACTGGCTCCGGTCAGAGCGGGAATGTCGCGAGGATTCTCAGCCAACCTAAACGCATAGCCGTCGATAATGTCTGCTGTCGCATCTGAATTGACGGGCAGTACAAACGCAGTGATCAGAGCATAGTCGCGCAGCGCATCGGAGTATCGTCCTAACAACAACTCCGCCTCGATACGACCTCGGTAACCTTCCACGTCAGTTGGATTGTCATTGATCAAGCGACTAAAAACGCGAATCGCTTGTTGGTAATTTCCTTGTGCGATCATTTGCTGTCCTTGCTGCACACTAAATGGCTCGCTTGCCACCACTTGAACTTGTCTCGCAAAGAACATGGCAGCGACAGCCAGCAACAGGACCACAATCGATCTCCTGATAGGAGCTGTTTTGGTATGTGGCCGATTAATCGTCTTCGACATGTACAATTTCCGTTTCAGTTAAATAGGATCACCAGTTCGCTCCACCACCGAGGTCGGAAGTGAAACCAGAGTCGCTTTCTTGGAAGAAAAAAACTATGCCTGGGTGCAAAAATTCCCAAGGCTATTCGATAGCGCCAATTTTTCTCAGCCAGAACTCGTTATCGAGCTAACGAGAGTTTCCTTCTTAGATTTGATTGTTTATCGCACGTTTGGCGAGTAAGTAAAGGTACAAACCGCTTTTTAAGGCTTCTCGTGACTATCCGCGTCCGTTTAGATCTCGGTCACGTCGCTTTTGCTTGTTATCAAGCGGAAGCTCCCTATTGATAGCAACTGCGGCCTACGCTGGACGCTTGTTAGTGCGCGCCGATTAGTTCAAAGTGGTGACACATCTTTTGCTGCATGCCTTGTTTTATGGTGAGCCAAACTCAAATTGGGAGATGGCAGGTGAGGAAGGGTTTGCATGCCCCCCCTCCCCTCTTGTGCTTGCGGAATCTAACATAGTAACATCGGTCGGTGTCGACTCGGTTCGGACATCCCCGGTAGTTTGGTGACTCGATATCGTACGATTGCTTACAAGTATCTCATGTCGCACAATGTGGTTGAATCAGACTCGACAAATACAGAATCAGTGGGAGATAGTTTGTTAGGGCTGCATCGAGCACGCGTGGCGTCTACAGCGAATCAAACTTCATCGACTGGGGCGAGCCCGCAGTGCGTTGTGCCAGTAACAGAACGGCAGATTGATTCTGCACAGTTCGGGCCGCTAGTACGTGGGCTGCCGGAAGAATGGACTCCAGAATACTGCTTCGAGCGTCTCAGTCGCATGCGTGGCTGTGTGTGGCTGGACAGCAGCATGACATTGGAGCGGTTGGGGCGATATAGTTATTTGTCCGCAGACCCATTCATGATGCTACGAGTCGATCAAGTTCAGCCACAGTCGTTGGCTACTGTCGATCATATGCTGGCTAAGTATTATCAACCCAAAGATCCTCATTTGCCGCCGTTTCAAGGTGGTTGGATGGGATGGTTTGCGTACGAGCTTGGGAGGTGTTTTGAAACGATCCCTGCCCCTCGCCACAACGAATTTAGCCACCCCTTGGTACAGTTGGGGATGTATGATGTTGTGCTTGCGTGGGACCATAAGACTGGCCAAGGGTGGCTGGTCTCGCAGGGATGGCCCGAGCGAACGCCCAAGAAGCGTGAACGACGAGCTTACCAACGAATTTTGCAATTCCTCGCACTTCTAGAAGCGGATGATCCAAGCCAGATCAAGTCTGTTCCCAATGCTGGATATACTTGGCGCGTTCCTCCAAAATCACTGGCGCGCCAATTCCCAACTCGTTGGTCACCATCTTGGACCAGCGACTTTTCCTCAGCCGGATTTCGTGAGGCTGTTGCGCGGGGAGTACAATACGTCCATGCGGGGGACATTTTCCAAGTGAATTTGGCTCAGCGATTATTGCACCCAATGACATCCAATTCTGCAGATTTATACGTTCACCTGCGCAGACAAAATCCAGCTCCTTTTGCGGGCTATGCCGATCTTGGACGTGTGCAAGTTATCAGTAGTTCTCCCGAGAGATTTCTGCAGGTGCATGACGGCATTGTCGAAACTCGGCCCATTAAAGGGACTCGACCGCGTATGAGCGACCCGATGGCCGATCACGGAATCAGCGAATTGTTGCGAGTCAGTCCGAAAGATCGCAGCGAAAACGTGATGATTGTGGACTTGTTACGTAACGATTTGTCGCGAGTGGCACACCCAGATAGTGTTCAGGTAACACAACTGTGCCAGTTGGAGGCGTATCGATACGTTTGGCATTTGGTGAGTGCGGTGCAAGGCACATTGCTTCCGGAAACTCGAGCTAGTGAAGTACTACGCGCGACATTTCCGGGTGGTTCGATCACAGGTGCTCCGAAAGTGCGTGCTATGGAGATAATTGCGGAACTTGAGCCTACAACCCGTGGACCTTACTGCGGTTCGCTCGGCTACTTAAGCTGCGCAGGTGACATGGATTTGAACATCCTCATTCGCACGGTAACCGCGTGTGATGGTTGGTGGCAGGTGCATGTCGGAGGTGGCATCGTCGCTGATAGCGACCCAATTCTTGAGGAGCAAGAAACCTGGCATAAAGCTGAGGGCGTACTGCGCGCGATCGACTCGGTCCAGAGGAGTTCTTCGTGATTCTACTGGTCGATAACTATGACAGTTTTGTTTACAACTTGCGGCGATATCTTCAACGATTGGGGCAAGAGGTCGTAGTACAGCGCAACGATGCGGTCGACATTAAAGCTATTGAAGATGGTAAATACGCTGCCATTGTGCTTTCCCCAGGTCCACAAGGACCGTCTCAAGCAGGCTGTTGCTTGCGCTTAGTCGAGAGGTTTGCCGAGCGAATACCGATGCTCGGCGTCTGTTTGGGGCACCAAGTGATTTGCCAAGCGTTTGGGGCTAAAATTGTACGCGCACCCCATCCGGTACATGGAAGAGCGTATCCGATCGAGCATATTGGCCGAGGGATTTTTGACGGTTTACCAAATCCGTTTTGGGCTGCGCGCTATCATTCACTGGTGGCCGAACCAGCCTCGATTCCCAAGGTGCTCGAAGTGACTGCCACCACTACCTCTGGTGTAATCATGGCTGTGTCGCATGTTCAATTTAAGACCGTAGGTGTACAGTTTCACCCGGAATCTATTCTGACTGAAGGTGGATATCGAATGATCATGAATTTCTTGACCATCGCTGGTCACCCACAGTCATCTGTTGAGATGCCACAATCGGATCTGTCCCAAGGCTGTACGCTTCCTGGTCAAAGTGCATCCAGCGAATGTGCCGGCAAGTCATTGGCTGAAGAAATCGATTGTGTGCCAGTTGTACTTCCCGATTACAGCCGCAGTTATTGATCGTGATTATTGAAGGCCTACTTACGACTCAAGCTGGCGACGGGCAGGTTCACGTGGCTCCGATGGGGCCGGTTGTTAATGAAGATTTGACCACGTGGATTCTGCGGCCTTTCCAATCGTCCACGACCTTCCGGCTGTTGCGAGAAACAGCGAGTGGAATCTTTCATGTTGTGGACGACGTCGTGCCTGTTGTGCAAGCCGCTCTTGGATATCCCGTCGAATTGGAATTCGAACGCATCGAACATGGTGGCTGGATCATTCGACAAGCTTGCCATTGGTACCGTTTGGAAGTGCATGCGTGGGATGTCACGGAGATTCGTAGCCAAGCGTTTGCGCAAGTTACGCACCAAGGAGCACTGAGGCCATTCTGGGGTTGGAATCGGGCTAAACACGCGGTGCTCGAAGGGGCTATTTTGGCTACTCGCATGCATTTGATCGGACGCGAGCAAGTACTCGAAGATTTGGCGCGGTGGCAGCCCATGATCGATAAAACTGGTGGAGAGCGAGAACGATTGGCATGGGAGTTGATTCAACGGTATCTTCAGGAGTCAATATCACCTGCGTAATTGGGATGTTGCGGCGACCTGGACTGGAATAGGTCAGCCGCTTTAACGTAAAATGCAGGTTAGGAATAGTCGCGAAATAAGTTCCCGATTTGGAGTCGGCGAGTGTGGTCGCGAAATGCGTCAAGCATTTCGATTGCTTCGAAGATCCTCGAAATCCTTGAAAGATTCCGCTACGATCGATACAGAGAAGATGTTTTGGGACTATTTCTTACTGGCCGCTGTGCAACCATCTCGCTTTTCGCCGGCCGTTACATCGTAATTGTTTCATAGTGGAGTCGATTCATTGCTGGAGGTTCGAGCTGGAAGTCGATTACACTTTGGGCTAATGGAATTGGCCGAAGGTCAGCCTCATCGTTTTGGCGGTTTAGGCTTGATGGTCCAACAACCGTCGTTTATCGTGCGATGGGGTCGAGGAAGCTGGCCAATTTCTAGTGACCGCGAGGCTGCGGAACGCATTGCCAGTGTGCTGCAACGAGTCACTATGGAAAACGAATCTCGTCAGCATGCTGAATCGTTGCCCGTCAGTCTAGTGACGCCTTCTAGATTTCACAGTGGATTGGGGTTTGGCACCCAGCTAGCTTGCGCCGTGTCGGCGGGTACTTGGCTGTTAGAACATCAAGTGGCTTCGCATCCTCAATGTGCTATGCCATGGAAAGAGATCGTGCAGGGACTGGCGCACCCCGAGTCGGATCATCTGGAACATTTGGCACGCTGGTCCGGGCGTGGCAAGCGTTCGGCGATTGGACTCCACGGTTTCTTATATGGTGGTTTGATTCTCGACCATGGTCATTCTCCAACAAGTGCGACTGTGCAGCGAGGCTCTTGGGCAGCAGAGGTGGCGAGCCGTCTACCTGGCTCGATATTTACCGAACATGTGTCCTGGCCAAGCAATTGGCGAGTGGTGCTGATCATTCCCGAGGATGGTGAACGAATTAGTGGTCAGCGCGAATTCCAGCTAATTCAAACTGCGTCTTCACACGCAAGTGATACCTGTCAACCGATGTGGCAGCTCGCACAGCAATGTCTTGAAAATACTCGAGCCCGAAATTTTGCTGGCTTCGTCGAAGCCTTGGAACAATACACGCAATTGGCTGGTGAATTGTTTCGCGGTGTCCAAGGTGGATTGTTTCGTGGGCCAGCCATTCAGCAGGCAGTTGAATTGGCCCAGCAGGTTGGGTTGCGAGGGGTAGGGCAATCCAGTTGGGGACCAACCGTATTTGGATTTGCGGAAGAGGCTGTAATTGCCGACGAGCATGCAAACAGGATCGCGGATCAAGTGTCAAATCCGCGTTGGGAAATTATCGTGACGGGACCGTCCAGCGGAGCGCAATGGCGATTCACTGAGGAGAGCTAGGGAAATGCCAGCCAATCTAACACAGCAGTACCTGAAGGCCGAGGCCGCGTATCGACAGGCCCAATCGGCTCAAGAGGAATTGGATTGCCTACAGATCATGCTGCGGGAGATTCCGAAGCATAAAGGGACGGATCATCTGCAGGCTGATCTAAAAAGCAAAATTGCTAAACTCAAAACGGACATACAAAAACAGTCTTCACAACCTAGTGCACCGAAATCGGCCGCCAAAATACCTAGACAGGGAGCGGGGCGCATCGTATTGATTGGTGCTCCCAACGTCGGGAAAAGCCAATTGCTTGCTGCGCTGACGCGAGCCCAACCGGAAATTGCACCTTATCCGTTTACGACACAAGCTCCACAACCTGGGATGATGAACTTTGAAGACTGTCCATTTCAATTGATCGACCTGCCGCCAGTCACTGCGGATTATCTCGACCCCAGTCTCATCGGTTTGGTACGTGGTGCTGATGCCGTCTTGTTGGTCGTCGATGTGGCCAGCGATACGCTGATTGAGGACACTCAAGCTGTGTTGGCACGTTTTTCTGACGGGAAGACACGTTTGGGCACAACGACTGGACTGGATGAGCAAGATATCGGTGTGAGTATGACGCGCACGTTACTGCTGCTGAATAAATGCGACGATCCAGGCGCGAGTGAACGTATTCAATTGCTAGATGAATTTGTTCAATTACCGTTTGAACGCCTGCAGGTCAGCGCTACAGAACAACTTGGTTTAGACGAATTACGCAAATGGGTGTTTGAGTCTCTGGGAATCGTGCGGGTATACACAAAACACCCCAAGCACAAAGAGGCGGATATGACCAAGCCATTTACAATTCGACGAGGTCAGACATTAGTTGAAGTGGCCGAAAACGTGCATCGCGACATGGCCAGTAATTTGCGCGGGGCAAAAATCTGGGGTAAAGCCGTACATGATGGAACCATGGTCAAACCGGATTATGAACCACTGGATGGCGATATCGTCGAGCTGCATACTGGGAGCTGAACTATTCAGTTCGAGTTGCATGCGCTAGCCACACCAGGATGCACCCGCGATATGATTTAGAGGATGGTACACGGGTTACCGTATTTATTCAAACGCTGTGTGACTGCGTTGCCGACCAACTTCCTAGCCGATCAACTACATGATTGAAAAGTAGTTTTCGCAAGCAAAATCGAGATACTCAACACGCAACTCAAGTGGATATTTGTGGTACAGGCAATAATTGCGAACTTGCAGTAACAAGTCTCGTGGGTGACAGTTGCGGAACGGGCGTCCGTTCACCTTATAATGCTTTTCAACTAAGTAATTGATCGATTCTGGCTGGTACGGAATTCCAATTTTTGGACACATGATCTCGAACAGCTTTCGGAATGCTTCTTCACTGGGATTAGGCACTTCGATCTTGTAGGGAATACGACGCAAGAACGCATCGTCGACCAAGTCTTTAGGTTGCAAGTTGGTTGAGAAAATAACCAATTGGTCAAAAGGAACTTGCGTCTTCTTGCCGCTGCAAAGGTTTAAATAGTCGTAGCGTTTTTCAAGTGGTACGATCCAGCGATTCAACAGTTCGTCAACTCGCATTTTTTGGCGGCCAAAATCGTCGATCAGCAGCACTCCACAGTTACTCTTCAACTGCAGCGGAGCTTCACTGATATTGGTAACGTGGTCTTTGCGAACTTCCAGCATATCCATGGTCAGTTCACCACCGGCCACGATCGTTGGACGCCGAACGCGAACCCAGCGTCGGTCAAACTTGCTTTCCTCGAAATTCGTGCCGCTTCCCGTGGCCAGTTCCTCTTCCTGGTGCATCAGGGGATCATACAAACGCATGATCTCTCCTTCGATAATGATGCTGCGCGGAATCCAGATAAACTTCCCAAACGCTTGGGTAACTCGTTCCGCAATACTGGTTTTCCCGTTACCTGGATAACCAAAAAGGAACATCCCTTTACCACTGTTGATCGCCGGGCCCAAGCGTCCAAACATCTTTCGATCGATCAACAAGTCCTTAAAGGCTCGTGCAAGATCTTGAGGGCCAGGGTTCTGGCCTTCTACAGACTGGAGCTTGACAGCTTGGCAGTATTGGTCGAGCGGAACAGGTGCAGCACCGAAATAAGTCGTACGCAGGTTGTACCGCCGGGCACGGTCCATTCCCTGGTCCGTCAAAACGTGTGTGTAGTCGTGTAACGTATTGGCTCCGCGATAGGCGGTCATTTGCTCGTATTTCAGTCGATTGAGAATCGGCTCGATCAATCGAAATGGCAATTTGATTTGATCCGCGATCATGCGACCTGGAGCCTCTCCCTTGGTCAATAGAAACCGCATGATTAATTCTTCGACCAATCCTTCACCGACGCCAGCTTCGCGAAGTGAACCAGGGACGTTTGGTACAAATGGTTCTTCGGAGTTCCCTGTGATTTTTGCAAAGTTTTGAGCTGGGGCACTGGGAGGTACGGGCGCGGACACTGCCGGTTCACCGAGGGGCTTGGGGATTTGCGGCGGTGTGGGATCTGCTGCTGCTGCCCGACTGGACGAATCGGCGGCAGGGGCGCTGGTAGTTGCATTACCGGCAAGCTGATTGATGCGTTGCAACAATTCGTCCAGCTTGGCACTATCCCCGGCCGAATTGCCACCAGCAATGGCGCTGGACAAGCCTGACAAATGAGTTGGTACAGAATTCGGCATGATCAATACATTACTACTGTAGCAGATTACGATGCGTTGCCAGCACTCTTTACGTCGTCATGCTGGTAATCTGGCGCGTACCGAAAATTAGGTTATGTACTTGACCAAAGCAATCAAATAGGCTGCAAATCGACTAGACTCGTGAGTCGATCAACTGGCATAATCGGTACAACAGTTACCTTATGAATCTTCAGCAGTGTTTATGAGCGTTGCAGCCATTCGAGAAGCTCATCGAGTGGCCAAGTATTGATGACTTGCGACGCAATCACACCCGCTCGCCGAGCTTGCGTAACTCCAAAGGACATCACATCCAGCCCCTCTATCGAATGTGCATCGGTATTAATAGCGATCGGGACTCCAGCCGCGATTGTGTTCATGAGATGGAGCTCGGAAAGATCCAATCGAGTTGGATGCGCATTGAGTTCTAAGCATTTTTTGAACTCAGCAGCCGCCTGTATGACTGCTGTAATGTCTAACTCATACGCTGGACGCCGACCAATCAAGCGGCCAGTTGGATGAGCAATGCAATCGACATGAGGATTTCTCAGCGCCCCAATGATGCGATCGGTGATCTCCTGTCGAGATTGTTTTTGACCGTAATGAATACTGGCCACAACCCAATCGGCTTGAGCCAGGACTTCGTCATGAAGATCGAGCGGCCCGGCTTCCAAAATATCACACTCTATTCCCTTGAGAATACGAATTTGCGTTGAGCCCATTGCGTCTCGATTTAGTTCGTCGATGGTCGACCATTGAGCTAACAATCGTTGTGCGTCCAGCCCTCTGGCCATGCTGACTCGCTTGGAATGGTCAGTGATAGCCACGTAGTGGAGACCACGCTGCTGAGCGGCGGCAGCCATTGATGTAATGGATTCTGTCCCGTCTGAGGCAGTTGAGTGCATATGCAGATCGCCACGCAAATCCTGTAACTCAACGAGATCCGGAAAGCCTTGTGGCGAGGCAGCCCATTCGATTTCGTGTCGACCTTCGCGCAACTCGGGCGGAATCCACTTCAAGCCCAAACTGGAATAGAGTTCGTCTTCGGATGACCCTGCAAATAGTTTGTCAGGAGACTCGAGTTTGGCGACTCCGTATTCGTTGATGGTCAGCCCCATCTTCTTCGCGCGATGTCGAATAGCGACGTTATGTTCCTTGGAGCCGGTAAAGTATTGGAGTGCTGCACCAAAACTCGCTGCGGGCACGACGCGAAGATCGACCTGAAAATGATCATCTACGCGCACCGACATCTTGGTTTCGCCACGCCCGATAATCTTGGCGATGCCACGCATTTGACCAAAATGGTCCATCACTTCACTGGGCTGGTCACTAATCACCAGCATATCCAAGTCGCCGACAGTTTCTTTTCCTCGCCGCAAACTCCCTGCAAACTCTAACCGCTTGATTGATACGCAGCTTGACATATGCATTCTTACTCGTGAGGCCAGAGCCATAGCTTGATCGATGCGTAGACGCTGTGCCGCTGACTCGGCAATTGCAAGACCTTCAAGAATTGACTTTTCCGTCTTTTCGCCAAATCCTTTGATTTCACGTACCCGATGTTGCTCGCACGCCGAGCGCAGTTGATCTAGGTTTTCAATTCCCAATTCGCGATGCAAAGCGATTGCCTTCTTAGCCCCCAATCCCGGAATGTGCATGATGCGCAACAAACCAGACGGGATTTGCTTGCGCAGTTCCTCCAGTTGCGGCAAGCTGCCAGATGTTACCAAGACCTTACTCTTGTCTGCCAGGGTCTGGCCAATTCCAGGTATATCCTTCAAATCTCTCGCGGGATCAGCTAAAACGTCGGCAACCTGTTCCGGAAGCTCGCGAATTGCTTTGGCGCCAGTACGATAAGCGCGAATGCGAAACATATTCTCGCCACTCAATTCCAGCAGTTCTGCCATTTCGTCAAACGCATCCGCGATTTCGTTGTTATCCATTGTTTTGCCTGCGCTGAGTGTCGAGCATCAATTCGCAAATCATTGTATGCGGGGTATGTCTGAACAATCGATCGATGGTGATCCGCCGTAAAAAATCCCTGCAGAATTGCGAGAGAATCACCAAGATCACCGCCGCGAAAACGATCTTTATTTTCGATTCGAGCGGGTGGCATTCAATTAGGAAGAACCAACCTGGACGCCCTTAGATGTCCAAATTGATTTAGCTTAAAACCGATTTTTGCCCCAAATATGGGAGCATTCTTGCAAGATCATTTTTTTGCAAGATCAACAGTGGAGCGGAGGGGAGTCGAACCCCCGACCTCAGCATTGCGAACGCTGCGCTCTCCCAACTGAGCTACCGCCCCAGGTCTGAGGAAGCTTGTGCCTCACCCAATTAATTCATCAACCTGTCCACATGCAACATGATGGCAAACGTTGATTGCGTCGCCACAGACTGCCGGATTCTAGCACTACAACGAATGCCAGCAACGGGATTGTGAATCTAATGGGTTCTGCGGTGAATGTCTAGGCTAGTTGGTTGACGAGAATCACCCGTTCAAACGAACCTCAATGCTTTTTGCCTGGCAGATATTTTTCCTTCGAGGATCGCGATAGCCACCAACGCAAATTCATGCAAATTGGTAGCTATTCTGCAAAGCATCGATGTGGAATGCGAGTTGACTTAGATGACACCGCCGTGAACCCGGTAGGGAGTCATGTGATCGGGTTGGTCGAGGAACCAAAATCGTTCCCACTCCTGAATCAGCAACCGCAAATTCTCAGAAGTGTAAATTAATTGTTCCGCCCGTTTTTCTGGGATTGCTGAATAAATTGGGAGGGCGCAGCCGGTCGCCGATAAACATCCCAGCAGCAAAGCAGCACACAACCAGCGTCGCATTATTCTTCCTCCGTGAACTTGACTGCGAAACGCCAGCGTTTCGCCCTGTGGGGACCTTGAAATCAGTTAATCTTCGTTTCCGTCGTTAGCCTCAGGCGATTGAGTTCTGGTGTCGCCTTCCTCGGTCTCGCCGTCATCTTTCAAATATCCGATTTTTTGGCGAAGCAGATCGCCCGCAACGGTATTTTCAAGTAATTTCGCACGCGCTTCCATTTCTTTGCCCGGCTTAAAAGTCACTACGAACTTCTCTGGCACTTCGACCTGATGCCCTGTTCTGGGGTTTCTGGCCTTACGTGCTTTGCGGGTTTTGATCTGGAAGACGCCGAAATTCCGCAATTCCACGCGTCCTTCTTCCATCAACGTCTCGATAATACCGTCGAACGTGCGCTGCACAATTTCCTTGATTTGAAGTTGTGTCAGCCCGGTCGTATCGGAAATCGCTTTGACGATCTCTTTTTTGGTCACTTCGCCTAGCTCCTTCGTTCAGCCACAAATGCCCTAAGTCATTTGTTAGCCAGAGTTTATACCAAGCGAAGTCTAGTGGTGCCAGCAAGTCTCGTCAAGACCGTAGAGAACTCTCGAGCTAAACGATGAATTCCTAGACCACTCGGAATATAGAATCGTCTACCTATCCCGCAAACTTGACAGATTCCCTACGATTGATTCAAGCAATACAAAAGTACGTGAAATAACCCCCCCTAGCTCCGGCTCAGGTTTCTCAGCGATCGTATAGCTTCTCACGTAAGCGAGACATTTGAGAAATCGCTCTTAAAATTAACATATCTAAATGGCTTGATAAAGAAATAGAAATGTTGATTACAAGAAGTACAGACGTGCTGGTAGAGTTCTGGTCCAAGTAGGTGTAGTGCGTTTTTGCGGGTCTTTTCCAGTTTCTGTTCGTGAAGCATCGGAGAGAAAAAACCGCAATGAGTCTCACGGCTTCGGCAGACGTCATCTTCGTCGCAACTCGCAAATAGTTCTCTGCACTATTCGCCGCGTAAACTGGGGGCGTAGTTTTGATAGCGTTCTGCTTCTACGATGAGTATAAAAATAGATCGAGCAATTGAGCTTCGAAGCTGTTCAAAAATATCAAGTGTCGCGCGAGGAGAATAATCGTCGATGTCTGATGATAACCAAGATCTAAATCGTCGGGACTTCATTGAACGATCTGCCGTTGGTGCTGGAGCTGTTGTAGGAGCCGGTTTGATAATGAATCATGTACTCGATGGAAATTCCGCTCACACAACCGGCAATGCTCAAGCTGCACAACGAAAAGACGATTTATTGGTGCCCAATATGATTGGAGCATACGGGCCATGGGCTGCGCAAATCGTTGGTGAAGAGCCTGCTCGTTTATCATTTCGCAATGCGGCCTTTCGCGATCTCGAAGCTTGGCGACAATCCGCTCTGAAGCGTTTAGGGGAGACATTGCTGCAACCTCAAACTAAGCCCGTGACGGACTATCGGGTGGATAGCCAATTGGAAATCGATGGATTGCACGTGGAACACATTAGTTGGCAATTACCATATGGTCCACGAACCAAAGCGGTGCTGCTCAAACCTCGCGGTTCAGTGGGCCGGTTGCCCGCGATATTGGGATTACATGACCATGGTGGCAATAAGTACTTTGGACACGAAAAAATAACTCGGGCATCGCCATCTCAGCACCCGCTGATGACTAAACATCAGGATCATTATTACGGTGGTGTGCCGTGGGCAAACGAGATAGCAAAACGGGGATACGTGGTGATGGTGCATGACACGTACACGTTTGCTAGTCGGCGTGTGCGCATGGCCGACGTCGCTCCTGCCGCTCGGCGTGGCGTCGAACCTGTCGATGACGATTCTGAACAATCCATCGTTGCTTACAACAAGTGGGCAGGAGAACACGAACACCTTACAGCCAAGAGTTTATTTTGCGCTGGTACGACCTGGCCTGGTGTCTTTACCGCCGAAGATCAGCGTGCTTTGGACTACCTTTGCCAACGCCCTGACGTGGACGCGGAACGAGTCGGATGTGCAGGATTGTCGGGCGGAGGACTGCGTACAACGTACTTGGGAGGTTTAGATCATCGCATCCGTTGTGCATGCTGTGTGGGGATGATGACGACGTGGCGAGATTACTTGCTACACAAATGCCACACACACACATGGATGATTTACATTCCAGGAATTCCATTGGACCTGGATTACCCAGAGATTCTTGGCCTGCGTGTCCCGCTACCGACCCTGGTTTTGAATAACGAACAGGATTCTTTGTTTACCATGCCTGAAATGCAGCGAGCCGACCAAATCATGGCTGAAGTCTATCGCAAGGGCGATGCGGTGAATAACTATCAGTGCTCGTTCTATCCCGGCCCACACAAATTCGACTTACCCATGCAGCGGGAAGCTTTCGCATGGTTTGATCGATGGCTAAAGAGCTAAGTACTTTTTTGCAAAATGGATTTCCATCGCCAAGCGCGCGGAACTAACCAATACGTAAAATCGAATGCCTTGAACTGGATAAGAATATGCTTGGAAATGATCTTCATCGATTATTGTGTGCGCCGTGCGCGATGCTAATGACGATGGTCATCCGGGCACCTGTTTTAGGTGCGGACGAATATCACACTGGAATAACTGCTACGTTTTCGATTGTTGCAGTAGAACCTGAGGCCGGAACGGTCGGCGTGGCAGTTGCCAGCAAGTATCCTGCCGTTGGACGCGTTGTAGGATATGTGCGAGCCGGTGTAGGAGGCATCTGCACTCAGCATCATCATGTGCCTAAATGGGGCGAACCAGCCCTCGATATGTTAGCAGCCGGGACAGCTCCGGAACAAGTAATTGCGGATCTGCTTCGCAGTGACCCTAACCGCGAACTAAGGCAACTTGCTGTGATCGATATGTCGGGGCGAGCTGCTGTTCACAATCCTACACAAGCACCGCCGCAAAGCCAGTATTGGTCTGCGATGACTGGCCGCTTTTATTGTTGTCAGGGCAATACATTAAATGGTCGTGCAGTAATTACCAACATGGCGGAGGCTTACGAGGAAACACGAGGAAGCTTGGCAGATCGGCTTATGGCTTCCCTAATCGCAGGCGATTGCGCCGGTGGCGACCACCGTGGCCGATTGGCGGCTGGCATTCGAGTTGCCAAAGAAGGGGAACCAGGTTATTGGTTTGAATTGTACGTCGACAAAAGCGATGACGCCGTCGTTGAGCTGGCCAAAAAGTATGCTGAAATCCAACACGCAGCCAAAGGGGAGTGGCGCGGGGCTCGCCTCCCGTTTGAGCCACCTTGTGCTGATCGACCTGCGCCAAAGGCTCCATAAAGAACATACATATAACTGGGCGTGTCTCAAGGTTGCGCATTTCTATTGCCGCACTTGACCGGATAGAATATCTGTTATCTTGGAGCCTCTGTTAATTCTCAGCACTATTTGCCATCTGGGCACTGCTAGCAATTGAGGCTTCGAGGTCTGTTAGAAGGTCGACCAGGATGGGCGAGTATGCATTGATTCTTGTTTTGGCACTAGCAGCCGAGCCGGCGCAGTGGGAAGACGTGGCGGTAGTCCGACCTGCAGGCTGGAGTGCTGCAATTGAAACTTGGAAACGGTATCGGCTTGGGCAGTCGATGCGCGTCCACGAGATTGACGCGGAAGTAGGAACGGAGAATATAGTCCGCTCGATTAAGGAGCTTGGACAACAGCCAAACGTCCGCTTAGGTTACGTTTTATTGGCAGGTGACGTAGCTGACGACGTCGATCCGCGTTCGCAGACCGCCAACAGCCTTGTGCCCACATGTTATTTGCCCTCCTCCGCGATGGTGCGATTTGGAAGTGAGCCGCATATTGCGAGCGACAATCCTTTTGCGGATCTTGACGGCGATCATATTCCCGATATTTCCATTGGTCGCATCCCCGCCGACAATGCCAATCAACTGGCGCTGATTCTCGATCGAACTATTGCCTTCGAGAACAATATGGATTTTTCAGCGTGGCGGCGCAACGTGCATGTCGTGGCCGGCGTCGGCGGTTTTGGCGCGATTGTCGACTCAATGATTGAAATGACCACCCGTCGCTTTCTGACGGACCGTATCCCAAGCTGGGCTGAGCTGACAATGACACATGCCAGTCCTGGCAGCCCGTATTGTCCCGATCCGTTTCGCTTTGGGCAATGTGCCATTGATCGATTGAATCAAGGTGGCGCTTTCTGGGTATACGTCGGGCATGGTCACGTCGAAACGCTGGATAAAGTACAAGTAAACGACCAATTGCTGGACATCATGACTAAGGAGAATGTACAGCAAATCAATTGTTCGCAGTTTCCACCGGTGGCAGTCTTCCTGGCGTGTTACACCGGTGCCTTTGATGCTTCGCGTGATTGTTTGGCCGAGCAGATTCTCAAAAGCAATTCGGGGCCAGTGGCAACCTTGGCTGCGTCGCGCATGACTGGCCCATATGGGATGGCACTACTGAGCTCAGGAATGTTGGCAGCGTGCTACGACGACCAAAACCCTCGCCTGGGAAAAATTGTGCTGCATGCCAAACGTGAGATGCTGATGGAAAATCGCGGCGAACAAAAACAAACACCCGAGCGTAATCGAGCTCAAATGGAACTAATCGATTCGCTCGCCAAGGCACTCAGCCCGGCAGGTCACGACCTAGAACAGGAAAGACTTGAGCACGTTTGGGAAATGAATCTACTTGGTGATCCTACTTTACGCCTGTCTCATCCAGAATCTCTCGCAATCAATATACCAGAGCGTCTTCAACCGGGAGCGACCATCGATATCCAAGGAATTGCCCCTATCCAAGGTCGATTGCGATTAGAGCTTGTCCTGCGACGTGACGCCTTGCCGCAGGGACTGAACCCCATCAAGCATTTTTCGACAGACGAAAATGCTCGCCAACAGATGCAACGCTGTTACATTCAAGCGAACTCGCGCGTCATTACATCGGCGCAACATATCGTGCCTGAGGGTCCATTCAAATTGCCACTTGACACACCTGCTGAGTTACCTGGTGGGCGCTACCTAGTTCGTGCATTTCTTGAGGGAGCCAAGGGATGGGCCGCCGGGGATGCGCAGCTCGCGATTCGAAAGACTCCCAATCCCTAACAACCGTTTTGGTCATATCAATTACTCCGATAGTGCGCACTTCATGAGCCAACTGCCCTGGGACCCTGAGATCGACACACCTGCGACAATAGCCATTATCGGGACTGGGCCACTGGGCATCGAAGCCGCACTTTATGCAAGGTTTTTGGGATACTATGTTCTCTTGTTTGACGAGGGAAAAGTCGCTGCCAATGTGCTGGGCTGGGGTCATGCACGCATGTTCACCCCCTTCGAGCTCAATTGTTCACCGCTCGGCTTAGCGGCGCTCGAGTCGCACGACCAATTGACCCAGTTGCCCGCACCGGACGCCTCGATAACTGGCAGAGAATTTGCTGAGCTTTATTTGGTACCGCTGGCGCGAACAGATTTGGTGTACGATTCTGTTAATGTCTTTTCAAAAGTTGTTTCCATCAGCCGTACAATGTCACGCAAGTGGAACAATCTTTCCATTCAAGATCGAGCTGACCAAGAGTTTCGGCTTGTAGTTCAATCCAAAAATCGAGGTTGGTATGCTGAACGAGCGGATATCGTTTTGGATTGTTCAGGTGCACATTACGAGCGAGCCGGCCTTGGCCCTGGAGGTGGTTTAGCTCTGGGTGAAATAGAATTTGCTGAACATATCTGCCGCCGGTTGCCTGACGTGCTGGGCAATGATCGAGCAAGATTTGCAGGTAAACACACGCTCTTGCTGGGTGGCAGTTATCGCGCTGCATTAGTCGCCAATATGTTATCCGAATTGATGCACGAGCATTCGGGTACACAAGTTACTTGGGTCACCAACCATCAGCTTGGCGGCACACAGTCCGAAGTCAATTTGGACCATACAATGTCCTTCGAAGACCGATATTCGGCCCGTGGGCGCACGATACGCTCGGCAATGCAACTGTTGAATAGCCCGCCGGCGGGTATGTCCGTACTGGGAGCCTGGGGCATTGAGCGGCTATCTCGAGAGGAACAAGGTCAATGGCAAATTCGTCTCCTGGTCGCTGAAGAGGATACGCTCGATCTGCGCTGCGATGAAGTGGTTGTGGCTGTACAAGGGACGGGGGCTGGAGATTTTTGCGAAGACTTGAATGTCCAACCAATTACTGCGTCGATTGGCAACGATCACAATCCTCAAGAACTAAATTGGGATTACCAACTTTCCCCGCGCGAGGGCATAAGATCGGTAACCAGCGAACCCCATTACTATGTTCTCGGTCGACAGAGCTTTGGGGTAGACGATCGGTTTTTAATTCATCACGGGCACGAACAAATTCGGTATGTTTTTTCGTTGATCGCCGGTAGGCCGGAATTGGATTTGTACAAGACAGTACACCCAAGTGGATAAAGCAATCAAAACAATCGAGTTTCGTGGCTGACATCACCTTGCACTGTTGTAGAAATGTTCAGTTACATGATCACACAATCAACCGGAAAGTGAGCGACCGTTGAGAGTGTCCCAATCCACTATTTGGTTCGAGTCGGCTGGTGCAAAGCGTTTTGGACAGACATGGTTGCCGCTCGACCAAGATCCGATTGCACTGATCTGTATTGTGCATGGACTGGGGGAACATGGCGGGCGTTATGCTGACTTTGCAGACACCATGTGCCAGCGCGGGTTTGGAGCTTTGGCATTTGATTTACAAGGGCACGGTCACAGTCCCGGTTGGCGAGGGTGTATCAATTCGTTCGACGGATTGATGCGCGATATCGTTTCGGCATTAGGGCGCTTAGGAAGTCTCTTTCCTGAAAAACCCATCATACTGTACGGACACAGTATGGGTGGCAACCTCGTACTGAACTATGCTTTACGTCATTATCAACCGCAGCCATTGGCTGTCATTGCCTCAGGTTCCTTTTTGCGTCCTAAGCATCCGTTGAGTCAGCCGTTTATGCTATATGCACGGATACTAGCTAAAGTCCTGCCGCATTATTGCTTGCGAGCTCCGGTGCGCGCCGAAGGACTTTCTCGAGATCGTTCGCAACAAGATGCATACCGGCGAGACGAACTAGTGCACCGGAGAATTTCATTGCGTTTGGGGGTTGCAATAATTGACGCTGGCAATTGGGCTATCGAACACGCTCAGGAATTGGCGGTGCCGTCTTTGGTCTTGCATGGGTCAGCCGACGAATTGACTTGTCCTGACGCCAGCCGAGAATTTGCGGGTCGAAGTAATGCGCTTTGTCAATTGCGCATTTTTGATGGCTTTCTGCATGATATCCATCGAGATGTCGGACGCCTAGAAGTTTTTGACTTACTCGAAGATTGGATTCGCAGACAGCCTGGCATACGCTAACTCCAAAAACAATTTTGCAAGTACCGTGCAATGGTGTTGCTGAACTTATGGCGAGCGTCAGAAAGGGACTTTTCAGCGCACCGTAGCGCTCATGTCCTTGCTCTATTTAATTTAGCAAAACGGTTCAAGCCTTGCGGTATGCTTTTAGCTGCCGCTCACCTTATGAGACTTGTTCGTTCGCCGGTTACAACTAGGCGAATGCTGTGTATTGTTTGGGTATGTCTAACGAGCCACGTTGGCTGTGACAGCGACAGTTTCGAATTGAAACGCTTTCGCGTGGGCTCCAACTCGATGGCCCCACGCTGGTTGGGACCAACACTGCGAGCACATTGTGACGCCTGCAAGCGGGAGTTTGGTGTCGATGCTGAATCCTACAATCCGAACTTTCCGACACGTTGTCATCGTTGTGGAGCGACGTGTAGTGTGTCGAACAAGGTAACGATGGGACAGTTGGTTGACTCCGAGCCAGTGCGCGATTCAATGGGAGTTCAGCGGTTGGACGTAATCGTATTCCGCGAGCCAGGTGCCGGTCCAATTGTCAAGCGTATTTGGGGAATGCCACATGAGCAAGTTGAATTGAAAAATGGTGAACTGTGGATCGATGGACATTTGTTTCAGAAAACGATTTCTCAATTTGCAATGGTTGGTATTCCACTCTCTCGATTTCCAGAGGACGACCTTCTGTACTGGACTTGGGGCGACGGTGATCATTCACCGGTGTTGAACGATACATTGCATGTTCGGGCAGGCAGCGTTATGCGATTTGCCTATCACACGCCTGCGCCAATAGGTAGCAATGAGTATCAACGCCCCAGCCCAATTCTCAATGACTATGAAATCAATCAAGGTATCTCTACACAACTGCATCCTGTGGACGATCTCCTTGTGTCATTGAAACTGCGCGACATTGCTCCCGATCTGAATTGGAGGTTAACATTGCATTATCGCAAGCAAGATTTCTCTTTTCAGTTCAGTGGAAGAACTCCGACTTTGGATAATCGCTCTGACTTCGAGACGAAGGCCATTGAAGCGATTTCACACCTACCTGTAGCGACCAACGTCATGGCCGCAGTCTGCGATTCGAGGATCATGATCTCCATCGAACAGCTTGGAGACAAGAGCGAGTATGTATGGGAGCTTGACCGAGTTCCCGGCGCCTCACGGTCAGATGCGAATGCGTTGACAGAATCAAAGCCATTGTCGCCGTGCGAGCCAATTGAAATTTATCCGCTAACCGGAGATCTTTTGATCGAGCATTTGGAGGTCTCTCGCGATCTCTGGCTAGGTCCGCGCCAGCATCGAGAATTGATGTGGAGCTGTGAACGACCAATCGGCGAAAATAGATTTTGGGTGCTTGGTGACAACTTGCCAGTTTCTCTGGACTGCCGCGAAAAATGGAATGATGGAATCCCGTCCGCTTGGATCGAGGGACGGCTGAGATAAACGCATCAAATAGAAACCGGAGGCTAATGCGGCTGATTAGGCCAGCATCCAATCATTCAAAACAGTCATCCGTGGAAAGTGTGGTTGAAGGAAATGGGGAATAGGACACTATTCATTGCGAGGCATACAGCATCAACCGGAAGGCATTAGCCGGCGTTAGCCTCCGGTTTCTGAAATTCGATAAACTTGGCTCGTGCACCTGGTTATTCCAGCACGTTCTTACCAAGCCAGTACGCTGCTCAGGAAAAAAATAGCCGCCAACGTGTTGTCCATTAATACGAACACGTTGGCGGCTGGTAGTTTAATTTAGATAGGCAATTAGGAGTGCGTTATTTCTTGTGAGCTTTGTGGCAAGCTCCGCAAGAACCGGTAACGCCCTTCATCGCTTCTAAAGCGCCAGGGGCGTCTTTGGCTTCGATTTTTGCCAATACGGCCAACGAACCATCTTCCAGCGCCTTGGCAGCATCCTTCCATACTCCATCTGGGCATCGACCATCGGCCATCAGAATGTAACTGGATTCATTTAATAGGGCGGCTTTGGTAGCCAATTCAGCCCAACCCTTGTCGTCTGTTGGAGCATTTTTCAAAGCTGTGCCGAGATCAGCACAATGCGGCTTGACCAGGGCACCCATCAATTGTTTGGTGGTCAGCGGGCGAGTTTTGCCTTTCTTGACTTGCGCCGATGCGGCGACCGAAAGAGTTATCAGAGCCCCCAGAACTAAAGTGACGCTCAGCGATCTGCTCATACTTACTTCCCCGTTTTTGAAAACAATTGGTCGATGTGGCAGCATTCTTTGCGCCAAACCTAAACTCCACAGGCTAACAGGACAGCCATGTCTGGTTAGTGGAGGTAATTTATCCAATCTGTTGAGCAAATGCAACTCAGTTCAAATTTTCTTAAAATTGATAGCCGCATATCCGCATAGAGCTCAACGCGATTACAGCCAACGGGCGGACATGGCTTCCTCGAAGCTCGTAATATGGTCTCGAACTTTGCACAGTGCATCTGCGGTAAGACTTGCATTTCCGAGAGCTCGGATGATGCGACGCAGTTCGGCCTCTGGGGCACCGGCGGCGATTGCTTGGGCAAGTTCGTTCGAAGAAACGATGGTTTCGAAGACCCCGCATCGACCGTAATAGCCAGATTCTCGACACTTTGGGCATCCTACAGCATCGGAAACGTCAGTAGGAGGCTCGATGCCTTCAGCGGCAAATGTCTCTCGACAGTGGGCGTCGATTGGGCGTGTCTTCTTGCAGTTCGAGCACAAGCGACGCACAAGACGTTGATTAACGATTCCAACCAAGTTGCCTGCCAGTGAATGATCCGTGACTTCCAGATCGCGCAGCGCTGTAATGGTCGCCGCGACATCGCGTGTGTGTAATGAACTGAATACAAATCTGCCAGAATTGGCGGCACGCAATGCGATGCCAGCAGCTTCGGGATCGCGGATTTCACCAATGAAGATAATATCCGGATCCATGCGTAACAAAGTCCGCAAGCCACTGGACATCGTGACACCATGGCGTTCGTCGACGGATAACTGACGCACAAATCCCACGGAGAATTCAACCGGATCCTCGATAGAGACGATATTGTGATGCTGCCCTCCGAAAGACTCGAGCATTGAATACACAGTGGTTGTCTTGCCTGAGCCCGTCGGCCCAGTGATTAACACCAGACCTTCGTTACCATGCAGCATGCGCTGCACTGATACTAGGCTCTGGCCGCTAAAACCAAGCTTGTCGAGAGATAAGAACACGTTGTCTTTAGCAAACAGCCTCAAGGCTAAAGCATCACCCCCAGCCACCGGCGAAGTTGTAACACGTACTTCGATGTGTTGCATGTGTGCCGGAAGTTGCAACCTTCCCTCACGAGCTCGAAAAGGATCCGCCATATCGATCCGAGCCATAGTCAGGTACTGGTTGATAAGGTGACTGGCCACCCCATCATCTAACATGCAATAGGGAGTTATTTTGCCATCAATGCGCAAACGGACCGAATACTGCCGATCGTCGCTTGGATCAACATGGATGTCCGTTGCCCGGAGGCTCAGTGCACGTGCTATCAAATCTACCGCAGGTGTCTCGTTCGACTTTATGGATTCATATTTCTCGTCAGCTTCGTCAAATACAATTTCGGCAGCGTTCTCAGAGTTCACTACCACGACTGGACAGTGGGCAGTTCGCAGCATTCGCTGGACGACACTTCCCATGGCCAATTGCACGATGCCAGATCGCCCTCGCGTGCCCATTACAATCATATTTGCATGGATCTTTTGCGCGTACTTTAGCAATTCTTCATGAGTAACTCCGTAAATGACTTCTCGATGTACGACATTTTGCAGTTCTTGAGTGGGCAATACGACTGCCAGCAACTGTTCCAGCGTGCTGCGATGAGTATCCGGGTCCTGTTGACCTTCGCGGACGTGTACCAAGTACACTTCGGAATTCAATGACTTTGCTAAATCGCAAGCTACACTTAGGGCGCGTACGCTAAATTCACTAAAATCGAATGGAACCAGAATGTTGTGACTTGCCATCGCATTTCCAGGATTGTTGTTAGACTTTGCGAGAATACTCCGATCATTTCGTAGTTTTACGTTGAGATCGCCAACACTCCAAATTTCGCGCCAATCAAATAAGAAATTGCCGAATCCCGGTTCCGCTTGTTCAGCTCACGCCCACTTTCCCACTCGGCCAGAAATTCGATAAACTAATAAACTCAGTCTCAAACAGTCGCTTCATACTATGAAGTGTTTTCATTCTTGGAGAACAGGGCGATTGTTCAGTCATCCTAATGGTCTTCTACGTGAGCGTCCAATGTTCAAGATAAAAGCAATGGAGTGCGCGTTCGACACACCTGCACGGCGAAGTGGGCGAGTTAGTCGCATTGGGTTGGCATGGGTATTGTCGATGTTCATTTCTGGCACAGGATTGGCGCAGGGGAAGAGCTTGGGTACCGCGTCTATTGATGCCAAGACCAAGGTTGTCGAGTTCAAACACGAGGGTGGGACCACTCGATCCGTAGGCGAAGTAGTTGTTCAAGCTGCCGATGGTGGCATGTTGTTTCTGACACCTGACGGTCGATTATGGATGGTACAGCCTGCGGATATTCTCGCGTCTGCGGATTCGTCCGAGCCGTTTAAGCCGGTGTCGAGTGAGGAGATTCTAGAGCGAGCGCAGCATGAATTGCCGGCTGGTTTCTTGCACCACAAGACCGCTCATTATGTGATTGTCTACAACACCAGCGAGACCTACGCGCGATGGGTCGGTGAGTTGTTCGAGCGGCTCTACCGCGGGTTTAACAACTATTGGAAGAATTTGGGAATACGATTGCAGGAACCGCGATTTCCATTGGTGGCCTACGTATTTGATACAAGGCCAGCGTACATCATGTTTGCCAAACGGGAGTTGGGGGACTCAGCGGAATCGATGATCGGATACTATCATGTGCAAACTAATCGCGTGGTAACTTTCGATTTAACCGGGGCTGATGGATTGAATCAGACCGGGAGTCGGCCACGCACTCAACAGTTAATTAACCAGGTACTTGCGCAGCCCCAGGCTGAGCGCACTGTGGCGACCATTGTGCATGAAGCTGTACACCAACTCGCCTACAATTCTGGGCTTCAAGTGCGGCTGGCGGACAATCCTCTTTGGGTTAGCGAAGGTTTAGCCATGTTCTTTGAGTCGCCAGATTTGTCCAATCCCAAGGGCTGGGGAACTATCGGTAAAGTCAACTTGCACAATTACCAGAATTTCCGCAGATTCCTCCCTCAACGTCCCAGCGATTCGCTCGTTACACTCATCACACAGGATGACCGAGTACGAAACGCCCAGACCGCACAATCTGCTTACGCCGAGAGTTGGGCTTTGACTTATTACCTACTGAAGACGAAACGAGATAGTTTTGTTACATACATGAAGGAACTGTCCCAGCTTAAACCACTTGGCGAGTGTCTACCACGTGAGCGACTGGAGCTGTTTAAAAAGCATTTTGGTGAAGATATCGAAAAGATGGACCAACAATTTGTCAATTACATGTTGAAAGTTGCTAAGAATGGACGCTAGAAGATTTGTGGACCTAAGCGAGCTGCTACGTTGCCCCAACGCGGACTGTCCGGCTCCCAATTCTAAATTCGTTAGTCAGCTCATGTACTTACCCACCGTGTTACTAGCGACGGGTACTTGGCTTTTTTGTCTGAGCTTCGTGCTAGGCAATTGCGCCTTTGCTCAGCAAGCCAATCAATCTGCGCAATCAGCGAAGCCGTCGAGTCGTGAACCTCTGGTTGCTCGCTTGGAAATGAAGCTCACCTTAGGTGAGAAAGTGATCGATGTGATCGAGAAAGGGGATTTGCTGACTGTCTTAGCTGAGCGAACGGATTCGTATGTGATACAGACCTTTAATGGTCACAAAGGGGCTGTAGCCAAGAACAACGCGGTAAAACTAGCTGAATCAATCGATATCTACAACGAATTGATTGAAGCGAACAAAAGTGAGGGGCGGCTGTACACATTGCGGGCTGGTGCTTGGTGGGCGTTGAGCGAAATCGAAAAGGCTCTGGCTGACTACGACAAGGCGATTGAATTGGGTTACCAGTCCCCCAACGCGTTTGCTAGTCGCGGCATGTTTCACGCATCACTGCGTAACTTCGAAAAGGCGATTGCCGATTACTCGCTCGCGATCGAGAAAGATCCCAAAGACGATGCGACCTATTTGAATCGCGCCAGCGTCTATATGACCAGCGGTAAAGTAGATGAAGCCATTCAAGACTACACTCGCGCGGTAGAATTAAAGCCGCTCAATGCGGTACTCTACCAACAGCGAGCTGTTGCTCACAAGATCGCAGGCAAGCTGGACGAAGCAATCCGCGATTACGATAAGGCTATCGAATTGGCCCCCACGGACATCATGGCCTGGATGGGACGAGGTTTTGTACGTTTCCAGCAAGGTGATCACGCCACAGCCGTGAAGGATTTTACCAAAGTAATTGAACTGTCACCGGAAACGGCCGTGGCCTACAATAACCGAGGGTATAACTTCCAACAGCTTGGCAAGTATCCAGAGGCACTGGCCGATTATGATGAGGCCATCAAGTTAGCACCCAAGTATGGACTGGCTTATCAAAATAAAGCCTGGTTGCATTCGCTTGCCGATGACAGCAAACTGCGCGATGCAAAACAAGGAATCGAGGCGGCTTCAGTTGCGTGTGAACTGAGCGAATTCAAAGATATCAATGACCTGACTGCCCTCGCTGCGGCTCTCGCGGCTGACGGCCAGTTCGAGAAAGCGATCGGCTGGCAAGAAAAAGTGATTGAACTATCCAACGAAGTTCAGAAGCCATTCGCCAAAAAGGTCATGTCTTTGTACGAACAAAAAAAACCGTTCGATCCCAAAATTGCGTTACAGTCTGAAGGGCAAACAAAGCCCAAGACCGTTGACGACTCACAACAGTAAGCTTTAATAGTCTCGAAATGGGCCGCGTGGCTCCGAAGAATTCATCTCCATTTCCCAGGCTTGGAAGGCAGCCTGAACTTGGTTCAAGATTTCAGGGTGAGTGCTTGACAGATCATGGGACTCACCTAGGTCAGATAAAAGGTCGTACAAGCCATTCCCTTTCGCTGATTGCAACCATTTCCATTTGCCGAAGCGAGCGGCCTTGTCTCCTTGTCGTTTCCAGA
Source organism: uncultured Pirellulaceae bacterium (assembly GCA_964625155.1). Classification (GTDB taxonomy): domain Bacteria; phylum Planctomycetota; class Planctomycetia; order Pirellulales; family Pirellulaceae; genus Aureliella. Next base: position 34,361 of record CAZVBC010000001.1, on the reverse strand, counting down.
ACATTTGTTCGCGTGGCGACGATTTCTCGCCCGCTAATGTATGGATCATATCATAACCATCCAGTTTTAGGTCGCTTGTTGGGCGTGCCTGCGCAGCGCTAGCGATAGTTGGGAACAATTCCAGCGACGTGAGAAATTCTTCGGTAACTTTCCCTGCCGGAAGCTTACTGGGCCAGCGTGCAATGAATGGGACTCGCAGGCCACCTTCCCACATCGTTGATTTTTGGCCTCGCAATGGCGAATTCCCACCGTTGCCTGAACCACCATTGTCGGACATAAACATAATCAACGTATTGTCCGATTGTCCCGTGGATTCGATGTATTTGACCAACCGTCCGATCGACTGATCCATGTGGCTAACAGCAGCATAATATTGTGCCAGATTCTTCGGGACACCACGATCGAGTTGACGTTGGACAACCTGTGGTGGCGCTTGCACCCCAACTTTCTTTTTCTCGCCCGGTACGTCTGTACCAAAGGACGAAGCGCCGTGTGGCGCATTGAAACACAAGTACAAAAACCAAGGACGTTCGTCGGTGTCCTTTAAGAATGACAATGCCTCGCGTTCAAACACGTCGGTAATGTACTGTCCACGATCTTCGGTTGACCGCTGGTTGCCTCGAAAAATGGAATGTACGCCATAACGTTCGTGGGTGAAGTAGTCGATGCCGTTGTTGCCGTGTCCATAGAAAAAATCAAATCCTCGCTGCAATGGCAAGAACCGCTTGGCTTGCCCCATATCCCATTTACCCACGACCGCCGTGCGGTAGCCTGAAGCCTGGAGAACATTGCCGATCGTTTTCTCGCGTACGTCCAGCCCTAATGTCATTTCTGGCGAAACAGCATACTCCTCACTGGTGTAGCGATGACCGTAATCCACCATGTCGTTACGGACCATGTCGTAAAGACCATTCCGTTGCGGATAGCGGCCGGTGAGAATACTACCGCGCGAAGGTGTGCACGCAGGCCATGTCACGTAAAAACTGGTCGCTCGGACTCCTTGAGCTGCGAGTTGATCCAGCGTGGGTGTTTCAATGGGCTTAACTCCCATGCACCCCAGATCGGGCCAACCCTGGTCGTCGCTGACGATCAGCAAGATGTTAGGACGCGCATCAGCTCGTAAATTGGCAGTGAAGGTTACCAGAACAATCACGAAAACAATCAGTTTTGCCAAGCACCACATTTCATGCACTCTTGATAGGCAAGACCACTTCCGCCGTTGTGCCGTGACCAGCACGACTATTGAAGTTGAGCGTTCCGTTCAGCCGCCGCAGAACATTGTGCGTCAAGTATAACCCCAACCCCATCCCACGCCCTGGCTCTTTGGTTGTAAAAAACGGCTCGCCAATTCTCTTGAGGACTTCGGGAGTCATGCCATCACCATGATCGTTGATGGTAATGTACCAAGAATTGCCAACTGCATCTGCGTTTAACCGCACGTCGGCACCCGGTTGGCTAGCATCGAGAGCGTTTTGAATTAGATTTCTTATCGCTTGTGCCGTTGCTTGGATGGGTAACAGGTTTTTGATCGCCTTGGCTTTGTCTGAAACAGAGATTTTAATTCGTTCTGCTTGCCGAATTCCGACCAAGATCTCATCGATAAATGCCTGAATGTCGATCGCATCAAATCGTTCACCGGCCGCTTCGCCAGCCGCGCTACGCATGCCTTCGAGAATGCGGCGACAGTTTTCCAACTCAGAACGAATTAGACCTACATCGTGCTTTATCGAGGATGGCACATCATACTTTTCGAGATTGCGTCCCAGCTCCTTTGCTACAACGGCGATGGTGGAAAGTGGAGTTGCCAATTCGTGGCCTGCACCTGCTGCTAGAGTCCCTAGGGCCTCCAACTGGCGACTGCGAATTCGATCATCCTCGGCGGCTTGCAACTCCATTTCACGTTGTTTTAATTCACCTGTCAGCACGGTGATAAAGTACGTGATAACGCCACCGCAAGTTGTGAACGAGACCATGTAACCGGCCTTGCGAATCGACCAAGCTTCAACTTCTCCGAGTGCCAACGTCCCATCGAAGTAGAATAGCGGCCAACTATAAGTCAGCAACATGGCTATGCCTCCGACTGTAATCGCCCACAATCCCACTGCCCAAGCCGGCGTCAAAATCACACCAGATACGGCAATGTTCACGAAATAAAACAAGGCAAACGGATTGGAAGCTCCACTGGAGATCAGCAACATGCCTGTTAAGACTAACATGTCCAGCAACATCAATCCCGCCACGACTTGATGAGTCGGCAGTCGATCTGATTGCTGTAACCCTTCGCGGCGCAAATAGGCGAGCCACAGTGAGTACGCAAGATTTGATACTACTGTGATTCCGATCAACGACAGCAACCCCAGCCACGGCAGTTGGACTCGTAAAACCCAATAAACTACCGCGATAGTGAGCAGTTGACCGGCAACTGCGACCCAGCGAAGGTGTAGCAACCAAATGGCTGTATCAATCGTTGGGTGCGAATGAACTTGAGGACGAATCAGCGGTGGGAGCTGCATATTCGCGGTTCCACATCAGAGCTGAGGGATTACCGTTTTAACCAAATCATGGCAACCTAGTGGTCGCGTCAACGCAAACACCTCTCCGGCTGAGAATCCCGCAGCAGTTCCGTGGGATATAGCCGTCGACCGAACTCGTTCAAACACTCTTTGCTTCTCAGGAGGAAACTGTGTCCGGTAACAAGCAATCGATGCGAGTTTACGCTCTAGGTAATCGGAAATGTCGACGGTAACGCAAGCGTCAATGCCCGCAATCGCTGTCGGTTCGAAGGCCAATTGAAAATATAATTGTGCCGAAATCGTATGCACGGGCAGGCCGTCGAAATGCTCGTCCCATTTGGTTAAACGCGAATAAAATACCGCTGCATCGGTGAGCAACATGGCCTGATAATGATCCGGTGAAGCCATCGGCGTTTTGTTGCCAAAGCCAATTACGATTCGAGGTCGATACTTTCGAAACTCTTTGGCCAACAAGCATCGTCCCTCAAACGTGTCGAACAATCGTCTATTAGGAAGATCCAAAATGCGACGCACCGCAACTCCCAGAACTTTGGCCGCCTCCATTGCTTCGGCCTCGCGCACCTCGGGATTGGGACAACGAGGAGTTGGCTCGCCGTTGGTCAAATCAATGATGCCAACTTTGTAGCCCTGCTCAGTCAGTTTTGCGAGCGTACCACCACAAGCTATTTCGACATCATCGGGGTGAGCCCCGACGACAACTACGTCCAGTTTGGGAAAGTCTTCGATGTTTGTATTCACTTTTGGATTGCCTTCATCCGTTGTCGCGGCGGTTGGCGACGATCAAGAAGGATGGATTCGCCGCCTCCAGTCGTAGATCATCTAACTGTTTCTGACTGCGAGCCAAATTGATCATTGTGACGCTAAAGTCTGCTGCAACCTCTTCCAGCGTTCGCTGAACCGCAACCAGTTTCTCAAGATTGGCAACATTGATCACCAAACGACCATTGGGACGCAGACGCGACCAAGCCGACTGAATAAGGTGCGAAACTGTACGACTGGTTCCTCCCACAAAAATCGCGTCTGGGTTTGGTAAGTCAGCCCAAGCATCCGGAGCTTCTCCAAGAACGGGGACCAAATTGCGAGTACCAAATCTCGACGAATTCTCAATCAACAGATTGTAGTCTTCAGCATCCATTTCAATTGCGTAAACTTGTCCACCAGATGCCAATTGCGCGGACTCGATGGCAACCGAACCGCTACCGGCACCCACGTCCCAGACAATGCTTGTCGGCCCCAAATCCATCTCTGCTAGAGCAATCGAACGCACCTCTGACGGTGTCAATAAACCACGTTTAGGTTTACTTTGTAGAAACAATTCGTCAGGATTCCCAAAGAGCCGCTTGCCTTGCATTGCCGCTGGGCGATCCGGAACGTTGGGTTGGCGCACCAGCACCATTACGTTTAATGGGGAAAACGACTGACCAACGATCTCATTAAGTTTTCCACGAGTTACTCGTTCGTCGCGTGAACCCAGGTTTTCGCAAACGTAGACAGTGAAGTAATCGATACCCTTCGCCACCAGTGCAGTTGCCAAAACAGCAGGAGTGATGGCGTCGGTGGTGAACACACCTACTTTTTCTGCACTGCGTATCCGCTCCACGACACGTTCGATGTTTTGTGATGCCAAGTTGGTAAGATAAGCCTCATCCCAGCTTTCTTTGACCCGCGCAAACGCTAGTTGCATGCTACTGACATGCGGCAATACGTCGAAGCGGTCCTTGCCAAAGCGTTCACACAAATACCTAGCAGTACCGTAAAATAACGGATCGCCACTGGTTAGCAACACGACTGGTTCCGGGTTGTCCTGTTCCACCATTGCGGCAACTTGCTGTAAGTCAGCCGACAAAGTTAATCTGCGCTGGTTCTCCGTTTCCAAGATCTTTTTTAGTAAACCAGCCGACCCCATGAGGGTTCCTGCCGACTTGATTGTCTCCTTGGCCTGACGCGTCAGACCTTCCAAGCCGTCATCGCCTATACCAATAATCGTGATCTTGCCTACCAAGGAAGGTTCTCCTCACCCCTTACGTGTTTCGAAGCAGTATAGAATTGCTTTGCTGAACTCTCTTCGTTCCAAGACCCATTAGCGCTGGCTAAAACCGCATTTACTTTGTTGCGGAACCGGTGCAAGCCGTCCGGTGTTTGGCCGGAAATTGTTGATGAACCGGGCGGCTCACGCCGACTCCGCTACAAAAAAACAACACAAAGCAATTGCCTTCAAGCGCTAGCTGGTCGCTTCCAGCGGTTCTCTGGTCGTGTTGCGAATAACTGCAGTTTCCCAAATCCGCGTTGACAGTGTAACCCCAGCTCGCCGCTTTAAATCCGTAACGCAAGCAATAAAACGAAAAAGGCTGGCGTGTTAGGCCAGCCGTAGAGTTGCCGATTTTATGTTCGACTTAGTGGCGTTCGCAACCTGCCGATCGACTGAATCAGCATGAAAAATCTATTATCACTGACGTAAGACTAGCGTTCTACGCAGCTAAAAATTAGGGTTCGCGGAAACGGGAAAACTAGGTTCCTACCGAGCCTTCACGCATTTGACTCAGCAAGAGCTGTGCCCTTCGGATCTCTAGAATAAGCTGGGGGCAAATCACTAAGCGGAGAAAGAACTGCCACAGCCACAGGTTTTGACGGCGTTAGGGTTCTCGAATGTAAATCCTTGTTTCTCCAAACTATGATACCAATCAACGGTAGTACCGTCCAAGTACAATGCGCTCTTCTTATCAACCACCACCATGACTCCATGCTGCTCGTATCGGCTGTCTTTCGCTTCGTCAAACGAATCATCAAACGCCAACGTGTAGTTAAATCCGCTGCACCCGCCTCCAGCGACTCCAATACGTAGAAACGTTTCGTTCCCAACTTGGTTTTCTTCACGGAATTTGCGCACTTGGTTAGCTGCGTTTTCAGTTAGCAAAATCGACATTTATCGAGACCTTTCATGGAAAGTGTTCAATCACCATCGTCGTGGAAACAATCGACATGCGCTCGATGTTGATCGCTTCGAGCGCCACGTAGGCGTGGCTATCAAACACTATTTTATACCGAACAATAATAGTCAAGGGCAAGTGCGGAGAAATTGAATGGCAGATAGGGAGTGCAAGTATTCCTCATATAAACGCTCCAAGCGTTAGAGTCACTTATTGGAGATTTGTCTCCACTTTGCAAATAATTGCTCGGACTGCAATGCACGCCCTCAAGTGTTTTTGATGCTTGGTGGTTCGTCGCGCCCGGAGCCGACGCCCCAGATGAAGCATCATGATTATCCCTGAAATACTGGAGAACTTTGTCAGCATTTAAGGTCAGTGGGGATTTTCATCAAATAAGGAATTAGAATAATCAGCCAAGATCCAGAGAGTTTATACCGAGCGGAGAATTTCGAATGTCGCAGCGCATACGACTGGCAGTATTGTTATTGGTCCTTTTTTGCTTTTCTCATGTCAGCGGAGCAGCGGAATTAGAACTTCGCAAAGGGGACTCCATTTGCTTAGTGGGGAATGCCTTCGGCGAGCGATTGCAGCATCACAATTATTGGGAAGCATCACTCTACCAACGCTTCCCAGAACTGGACTTGACGGTCCGTAATCTTTGTTTTCCTGGCGACGAACCTCAAATGCGCATGCGTTCGATGAATTTTGGAGAGCCAGACGTACATTTGAGACACTCTAAAGCGACAGTGGTAATTTACTTCTTTGGCTTCAACGAGTCCTTTCACGGACCAGCAGGACTCGAAGAATTCAAGTCATCCGTGACCCAAATGATCGCACATACTCAGAAACAAGACTACAGTGGGCAAGGTGCACCTCGAATTGTTTTGGTATCACCGATCGCATTTGAAAACACTGGCGATACCAACTTACCTAACGGTGAAGAGCACAATTCCAGGCTCTTGATTTATGCCAATGCGATGGCTGAAGTTGCCAAATCGACCAAAGTGGGTTTTGTCAATTTGTTTCAGCCAACCAAGGTATTGTTCGACAACACAGACCGACGATTGACTCTGAACGGTTGTCACCTGAATGATCTTGGTTATCGGCGACTGGTTTCATTATTCAATAAAGAGCTATTTGGAGCAGCCAGTAGCGATGAGAGTATTGATCCGAAGTTGCTTGCCGAGGTGAATGGGAAAAATTTTCATTGGTGGCATCGCTATCGCGCGGTGAATGGGTATTCAATCTATGGTAAACGGGGTGAGGCAGGCACGGATGGAACATATCGAAATCGTGAGGTGATGGAACGCGAACGCGAAGTGCTCGACCAGATGTGTGTTAATCGCGATCGCCGCATTTGGAGCTTGGCTCGAGGGGAAAGTGTTCCCGAGACTATCGACGATAGCAATACACTGCCGTTTATCGAACCTAAGACCAACGTCGGTGGTCCCGAAGATGCCCAGGCCAAAGCTGGCAAGCTTGGCTCACTGAAGTACCTCGCGGCTGCTGAGCAGCAAAAACTATTCAAGATGGCGCCGGGCTACGAAATCCAACTGGTGGCTTCAGAAGAGATGTTCCCAGAACTTGCCAAGCCAGTAGCACTCAACTTCGATAATCGCGGCAGAATGTGGGTTTCCACGATGCCCAGTTACCCACAATGGAAACCCAAAACTAAGTTAGACGACAAGATCCTAATACTCGAAGATAACAATGGCGATGGTCGCGCGGATTTATGTAAAGTGTTTGCCGACGGCTTACACCAACCCACTGGTTTTGAGCTAGGGCATGGAGGAGCCTTTGTGGCTGAACAGCCCGACTTGTTATTCCTGCAAGATACCGATGGTGACGACAAGGCAGATCTGCGAATTCGTAAACTATTTGGATTTGACACAGCAGATTCGCATCATGGGCTTGCCGCTTTCGAATGGGGGCCAGACGGTGCGCTCTATTTTCAGGAGGGGACCTTCAAACAGTCTCAAATAGAAAGTCCGTATGGACTTGTGCGTTTGTCTGAAGCGGGAGTGTGGAGATACGATCCGCGCACGGAACATTTCGAAGTGCATGTGTCTCTTGCTTTTGCAAACCCTTGGGGTCACGTATTCGACAAATGGGGGCAGAACTTTATCTGCGATGCCTCACCGGGCTACAACTACTGGGCCGCACCTATTTCGGGTCGCATTGATTTTCCAGCGAAACATCCGGGCGGGGCGATGGAACGTGGACTTGATTACCCTGGTTCAAAACTGATGCGTCAACCTCCGCAATTCATCGAAAAGCGGACGCGTCCATCATCGGGAGGTGAAATTGTCGCCTCGAGGCATTTCCCACCTGAAGCACAAGGGAATTTTTTGATCAATAATGTGATCGGTGATCGATCCGTGTTACAGCACACGATGCAGGAGAAAGCCTCTGGCTACGAAGGTAAAGAAATCACACCTCTAGTTTACTGCGAGGATGGAAACTTTCGCCCAGTCGATCTGCAATTTGGTCCTGATGGTGCTTTGTATATTGTCGATTGGCATAATGCGTTGATCGGACACTTGCAACATAATTTGCGAGAACCCAATCGCGATCATTCGCATGGAAGGATTTGGCGTGTGGTCTACAAAGACCGACCGCTAGTGAATGTGCCGAAGATAAGTGGCCAACCCATCGAACAATTGCTGACGTTGCTCAAAGAACCAGAAGACCGCACTCGATATCGCGTGCGGCGCGAACTAGCGGAACGCGACTCAAAAGAGGTGACCGCTGCGGTCGACAAGTGGCTCAAGTCGCTCGACAAAAATGATCCACTATTCTTCCAGTTGAAATTGGAAGGGCTGTGGCTTCATCAATCTCATAACATTGTTAATGAGTCGCTGCTGCGTGAATTGCTGGCGTGTGCTGAACCTCGCGCACGAGCGGCCGCCACTCGCGTTTTGTGCTTTTGGCGAGATAAGATCAAGGAAACCGTAAAACTCGTCAAAGAACGGCTCAATGACGACCATCCTAGAGTGCGTCTCGAAGCTGTTCGGGCTTGTAGTTTTCTACCTGCAAGTGATGTTCAAGAGGCGGTCCTCGACGTACTAAATCACGAAATGGATGACAATCTCCAGTACGCTCTGGACGAGACTGTGCGCCAATTGGAATCCAAGGGACTGTAGCGAACAACACTGCGGAATCAAACGCATGATACGTCTGTATAGACCGTTTCTAAGTACACTTACCAGCACGCTCTGTGGCTTGACCGTTGTTTTATCTGACGCGTCGACGGTTCACAGTCAGGGACAAGCTGAGCTTCATGCAGAAGGCACAATCGCTAAAGACACAGTCGCGAAACCTCGAATTTTCCTCGACAAGAGCCCACGCATCGTCGAGTACCAACTAAAACGATTGACTAACGCACAATTGTTGTTGGTTGATCGAGGGACCGATGATGCCAAGTACGCTCCGGTACATACCGAAATTCTTATTCGCCCAGGTATGCCTTCCAGCGAACGCCAACAAGCGGCAGATGCACTGGCAACCATTCGCAAATCACAATTCTCTGCTGAATTGCTCGGTGTTTTACCATTGCTGAAAACCGATCATGAAAGTCAACGCATTGCTCGCGAACTTTCACAACTGTTGCTGGCTCAAGCACCTGCAACTTTGCAGCAGCAATTGCAGTTGTTTACCGACAAGGTTCAATCGTCCAGCGGAGTACAGCGTCGAGTTGCGTTGGCCGCTTTAATCTCGGCCGGCCAAGCCGAATTGGCACAGCGATTGACGTCAAAGGACGTTTCAGGTCAAGTCGATTTCATCGCCGCCATTCCTTGGGTACAAGCCCCTTCGCAACGCAACAAATTGCGTGAATGGGTGATTGCCGAGCTTGACGACAAGTCTCCAAGCATACTTCGGCAGACTGCGGTCGAAACGCTCGCTTCCTTAACGGTTGAACTTACCGATACGTTTCGACGCGTGGCGGAATTGGTTGGCCAAGCTGAACTGTCAGACGTTGCAGTTCGCACATTAGCGAGCATCCCAACATCGGACCGCCCCGCCGCCACTTGCCAACCTCTTGCCTTGAGGTTGCTGGAAATCGCGGAAGCCACACCTGCCGCCGATCGTACTAGCGATCGCTTTGTGGATCTATCTCAGTTGTTTGATAGCTTGTTGTCAAATGTACCCGCCGAAATTGCCAAAGCCTATCGTCAGCGCATGCGCGAGATCTCCGTTCGATTGATTCGCATTCGTACGGTTGAAGACGAAATGCGTTACGATATCAAGTTCTTCGCTGTTGAAGCCGGACGTCCCGTTCAGTTACTATTGCTGAACAATGATCTGATGCCTCACAACTTGGTTATCACGCAGCCTGGCTTTCTGAAGGAAGTAGCCTTACAGGCCGCCATGATGGCACCCGACCAGGCAACAGATGGCAAGCAGTATGTACCCAAGTCAGACAAAGTGCTGTTTGCCAGCTCGATGATCTCGGCTGGGAAATCCGAACGCATGACGTTTAACGCGCCTCAGGCACCTGACGAGTATCCGTTTGTATGCACTTTCCCCAATCACTGGATGCGCATGTATGGCGTCATGGTTGTGGTAGCGGACTTGGACACTTGGCAACAAACGGGCCAGCCTCCGGTAGACCCGATCGGCAACAATCGTTCGTTTGTCAAGAACTGGAAAACTGAGGATCTACTCAGCGAGTTGTCGATTGGAATGCGTGGCCGCGATCCAAAGATTGGGGCTCGCATTTTTCAGGAAGCAACTTGTGCTCAATGTCACAAATTCCGTGGCGCGGGCGGATTAGTAGGACCTGACCTCTCCGATCTTGTCGCTCGATGGAAAGGTGACCAAGCTGCGGTGCTTCGCGAAATACTCGATCCATCGCATAGAATTGAACCCAAATACGCTGTACATTCGGTGCTGACCGAATCTGGAAAAGTCTATTCGGGTGTGGTCGTCGCCGAAGATGCGAATTTTGTCTCGTTAATGAACAGCCCTGAACAGAAGACACCGGCCAAGATCCCGCGCAAAGAGATCGAAGAGATGCTCAAATCCCCTAAATCTCTTATGCCTTCGGCACTAATGGACCATTTCACCAAAGACGAGATTTTTGAATTGCTAGCCTATTTGCACGACACAACTTCTTCTCAGCGCTAAAATTAGACGAATTGGGTTTCGTGACTGATTTCATGTTGAGTTGACGAGCCGAATTAATCCTTCAAGTCCGATTGGTGGCTGGGCTTGCCAGGGGATGAAGGCCAGACGGTTGGCATGTAAATCCTGCACTTCGCGCAAATACTTCTGCTCTTCAGTTTGACGCTGGATCATCTGTGGATCAGTAAACGGCACAGCACTCAACACTTGATTGACTACCCAGGCGAACGGTTCGATTTCCGCTCGCCGTAGATCGCTTTGAAGAGTGGCCGCTTCGTGCACGGGTGTTGCCGCCGGAAGAGTTACTAATAGAACCCGTGTGAAACTCGGATCGCGCAGCCGTGGAAGCAGTTGCTCAATCGCTTCGGGTATCTCTCCCGATTGCCGTGTTACTTCGCGGTGGTAGGCCAATGCTGAATCGAGTAACAAGACTGTATGACCTGTGGGAGCTGTGTCCAACACGACAAATCCTCTTGTACCCGCTGAAACGGCTTGCGCAAACGCGCGGAACACAGCGATCTCTTCCGTACAAGGGGATCGCAGATTCTCTTCCAATAAGGCTCGACCTTTTGCGTCGAGACCATTACCCATCTTACGTAAGACTTCGGCTGAGTATTTAGCGACCTCAGTGCTCGGGTCAATACGACTGACAGTTAAATTCGGCAACGTTTCGTTGTTCAATGTTGCAGTGACGTGGGCGGCTGGATCTGTCGTCGAGATATGGACGTCGTATCCACGCTGAGCTATGGCAACCGCCACCGCAGCCGCAACCGTTGTCTTGCCCACTCCTCCTTTACCCATCGCGAGAATTACACCACAACCGGGCGCAACGAGATCATCAATCAATTCTCGCAGCAACGGCTGTCGTAAAATTTGCTCAGAATGTTGCAAGCATGAGTTAACGCTTGACGAGCACTCTTCGCTCCCCAGCCGTCGAAGCGAATCGATGCCCAAGATGCCATGAGTAAAAAGTGGAATAGTAGTGTGCGGCAAGGACTTGAGAACATTCGGCATCGCCGCCACTGAGGCAGCTTCGCGTTGACCAATTGCAACGGCAAATGGATCTTCGGAACTGAACGCTCTGAGGACACCATTGATTACAAGATGTTGATTCTGCACACCTAGTTCTGCCAGTTCACCACAAGTCCGGGCCGCTTCGCGCAGTGCAATCGGCTCGGCGCGGGTGACTATTACGAGAGTGGTTCTTGCGGGATCACCGAGAATCGTGACCGACTCCTGAAAACTCTTCTGTTGAGTTCGCACATTCGTCAGCGGGCCCAGGCAACTGGTCCCTGTCGTATTCTCTTGTATAAAACCATCCCATGCTGACGCCAATGAAAGCAATCGCAACGTGTGACCGGTGGGCGCCGTGTCGAATAAAATATGATCGAATTGAGCCGTAGATGTTCGATCACTGAGCAGCCGTGAGAATTCGCCGAAGACCGCCATTTCCACCGTACAGGCTCCAGAGTATTGCTCCTCCATTTGTCGCAATACTTCGTCAGGTAACACGCCACGGTAAGGTCCCACCATACGTTCGCGATACTCTTCAGCAATCCGCGTTGGATCGAGGTTCATAGCAAATAAATTCGGTACTCCGAGGATCACCGTGGGGCAGTTCCCGAGAGTGACACCCAACACTTCGTCAAGGTTAGAAGCTGGGTCAGTGGAAACGACTAATACTTGTTTGCCCAGTTCAGCCAGTCTCACTGCGGTCGCACACGCCACAGTGGTCTTTCCAACGCCTCCTTTGCCTGTGAAAAAAAAATTGCGAGTTGGATGATCTACGAACATCATGTTACGTGTTCCTTAAGTCGACTGAAGTGACTATGCATTCAGTCGAAATCCCAGCGAGCAATCCGAGTCGAAGGCTTGTCTTGTCTAATCTTGGAGGGAAAAATCAATTGAAGTGGTGTTACAGCTTAGGCGACCGGCAGGAAAAAATATACCGGTTAGCTTGCGTTTTATAACACTTTCTTGGTGCCAATTCTTTGTCGTTGAGCCTATGCGAACCGGCCGGTTCTTCAAAGAATACCAGTCAAACACCGGACGGCATGCGCTGGGCTGCTCAAGGTTGAGAAACGGCTGAGTCCGATGCGTTTCCTCCCATGACGGGACGCGAGCTCATCGAAGGAGTTAATCTGCCAATTCGGTAAACCGATCATCGAAACAAGATCATTAACATCCAGTTTGACATTAAAGTTCGCAGAGACTGCGTTCGTCGAACTACCATCAGCTCCCGGTAAGTTCGCAATCTTACTAGCTCGCTGCAAGCGAATCTCAGAGCCATAGATTTCAGAAACAATTCAGCGTTAGCGCCGTTCGTGGTGGGTAAGCAACTGAGTTACGACTTGCACAAACTGTGCGGCGTTTTCGGCAATGCTGAATTTTTCGAGTGCACGATTGCGTGCGAGGGCGATGCGGTGCCAGGCGGGCGAATTCTGGTCGGAACCCATGTCGGCGCGTGCCAAGCGGATTTGGCCTGCGAGGCTGAGCGGATCTTCGGGCTTTGCAATCCAAGCTAGGTCGCCATAGCGGTCATCGGTGCCAAGCACTTCGCATGCGCCACCAACAGCAGTAGCAACAATTGGCTTGCCAAGCATTTGGGCTTGTATCAGGACGAGCGACAGGCCTTCGGCGTGCGACGGTTGAACCACTAAGTCACTGGCAGCCAAGATGCGGTCCGCGTCGGCGCGAAAGCCCAGCAACTGAATTTGGCTTTCCAAGTCCATGTCACGGATCATGTGCTCCAAATGTTGACGCTGCTCTCCTTCGCCCGCGATCAAAACTCGGGGCTTGAAATCGGATTCTCGCAGCAAATTCACAGCCTGAATCAAGTCGGCGTGTCCTTTACAGCGCAAAAGATTGCCGACGTTGACGATGAGAAACTCATCATGAGCGATTTCAAAAGTGCGGTTGGCCCACGCTCTTGCTTGTAAATCCACCTGTGGTGGTTCACAGCCACCGTAGACGACAGCCGTCTGTGACTGAGGGACGCCGCCGGCAATCGCCACTTGCTGTACAGCGCGTGAAACGCAGACCAGCATGTCCGACAAAAAGCGAATGCGTAAACCGCTGCGCAGCGGAAAAACCGTATGCTTGAAAGCGATGCGTAAGGGGCGTTGAGGGCCTGCCAGCAAGCTGATCGTGCCACCGAGCGATATGGCGTGTGAATCGTTCATCACTAATACGTCGGGAGCCCACTGCCGCACAGCGATATAGGCAGTCCACCAATCGCTAGGCCGGGCTCCGCGGCTGGTCGGGCTTGCCAGCAAGCGGTCTGGAGACTGGACGACTGCGAGGTGAAGTGGATTGTGTCGACGGACTATCCAAGCCACTTCGTGTCCGGCAGCTACCAACGATCCACGCAAGGACCATAGGAGTTTTTCGCCGCCGCCCCAATCTGGTTGTGTACTTACAAGGCAGAATCGCATCGAAGGCAATGCAAAAAACGAATGTCGCTAGCAAAGAACATTGGGATAGTCTTAGCTGGCTGGAATGTGTATACTGACCAACACCACTCAGCTCGGCCTCCGAGGTTTTTCGACAAACACATGGTTAAGCATGTTGCATGGCTCGTCGATAAATCCGCAGGAACAAGCAGGAATTGAATGGTGACAGTTTGGCGATTAGGAGTCTATAGCGAAAGGAGTCTTCGTTCGGAACATTGGGACAGACACTAGAAATAACCAGCGTGTTAACACTGGTATTGTCCCACTTTGCGGAATTTTGCAGGATGCAATCACAGCCAACTAGGGCGGTCGACGATATCCACTTACGCTGCAATTAGCGTTCGCGAAGTCACCCCAAGCGGTTATGGACAGCGCCTGTTTCCGACAAGGAATGCGACGCCTATGTGCCTTTCTCAGCAAGTGCAACTTGCCCAACGAAGCCTGTCCACTAACAAAGCAATGATGAATCGCAGGGGAGACGTAAGTCTATGCAGATTAACGGTTTGCAACAGTTTGGATCGATCCAGTCAGTCGGTGCTGCACCACGGGTTCGTCCGGAGTCCGCACCTTCAATTGGTCCAACCAGCACCCAAAGCACCGACCAGCTAGACCTTTCTGCCGAAGCGCAGGCGTTGGGAGAAACAGCTCCCGAAATCATTCAGTTTGGAGGTGTGCGCTGGGAAAAAGTCGATGCGATACGCCAATCAATAGCCGCTGGAAAATACGAATCCCCCGAAAAAATGTCGGCAGCGCTTGACAAGTTATTGGATGCGTTCGCCTAATACGCGGACCGCTTTGCCAGCCCTGTGTTCCGGTTCCATTCCCTTAATTTAGTTATGTGAACCGGCAGGGCAGAGTGGGAAAGTTGAGTCGCGTTTGAATGAATCCGTTGGCGAAACGATATTCAGGCACTGGCGATATATTTTCGTACCTGCCAATTCCGCTCGCCGGCCTTGTTCCTGTGCCGAGGCCCACCAAGCTCTATTCGCGATCTTGGTTGTTATTTGACCGGGCATTAAGCGGCCAAAACTTATTGTGATGGGCAATTACAGGACTGTTGTTTGGCAAAAAGCGATCATCAGAATACAATCAATCGCTCGAAGTGGCTTGACTGGCTGATTGTATTGTTGCGAGTGACGCATCCAGCCCCTCGATGTTAATAATTTGGCCGAAATCGATATCCTGAATCGACAAAAAGTACAGTTGTGACCGACGACAACTCTTCTCAACTTGACGCTGTGGTGGTCTCACAGTCTCCCATCCAAAGGTTTGAGGAGTACTTGCAGAGTCGTAAGCTGCGCATTACCGAACAGCGAAGATTCCTGGTCGAGCAAGTCTTTAGTCGCCACGAACATTTTGATGCAGACCAATTGATCGACCAGTTGCCTCGCAAAGGCCATGACAATTATGTCAGCCGTCCAACTGTCTACCGCACATTAAAAGAATTTGTCGATGCGGGTTTATTGCGCAGTTTCGAATTGAATGGTCGCAGCGTGTATGAGCATGATTACGGTTATCCCGAGCATGATCATTTGTACTGTGTGAAATGCCATAGCCTGCTTGAATTTCAAAACGAGAACTTGATCCAATTGCGCGACGATGTCGCCAAACAGCATCGCTTTCGTGTGCGCAGCCACCGATTTATCATCCAGGGAGTTTGCGAAGCCTGTTCCCGCCAATCGTCGCGATTGCGCCGCAAACAAGATCTCGTCTAGCACAAAATTGCCAATCGACACTGATTGCGCTCATGTGACCCTGCAAGATCGCTCGAATGGCAATCTCTAGTGGTTCTGTGGTTTGAGCCGGTTGACTAAATCTAAGCAGAACGAGTCCCCAAGCTTAGTTGCCAAGCGCTATTTTGCACGCCAAATAGGTTCGTAAGGCGAGCGGCAGAATAGCGCTACCGGGCAATGTTGTCATTCAGCCGCGTTTAACCACATGTGCTGATGGGCACGCAGTGAAACGATTTCGCCCCAACAACGTGGCTCTTTCCGCAATAATCGATAGTGGTGGCGCTATCCAATTAGGCGTTGCAAAACAACAAGCACAATTATTTTAGCTGTGCTGAGAGGAGAATCATGGCTACGCTCGCAAGGGGAGCTCTCGGAGCGACGATTCGATCGGACAACGGAGCTGAGCTGAAGATCAAGCAGGGAGCGGTACTCCAGGAGTTTGCCATACGTTGGTCTTACCTCATTCGTAACCGCAGTCATTGGTCAATGGCTGATGTGACGAAGATGAGTCAGTTGTTACAAAAAGAAGTTCGTCGCTTGGGTTTTAATGACGAACAACTACGTCCGTTGACGACGGCATCATTGATCGAAGTTGAGATTCCGTACAAATTGGAATCCGAAAACTGGGAATCACGAATTATGCCATGGGAGCTCGTGTTGACCCGCGCCTTTTCACGTTCACCAGATGCCCCGCCACCGATTGTAGTGCGACGCTTGAAATTAAAATCACGGTCGTCCGGCGCCACTGCCGGTTGGACTCGACCGCTCGCTTATATTGAATCAGCACCGGGTAAGCTGGGGGAAGCGTACTCATTTGCGCGCGAGCGTACGTCAGTTGCGCATAGTCTCGCTGGGAGCCGATGGACTGGCCGCAAGATCGAACTAATAAATCCATCACTTGAGGACATTAAATCCACGCTGCACAGAGTCAAACCCTGGATCGTTCATATTGCCGGCGTGGACAATCACCAAGGTGCCGAGTTGCTTGGCGAGCACACCAGTCGCTTTAACGATGGCATGTACCTCAAGTCGAATCGCAATTCGCGACAGTTGCAGGTGTCTGCATCCGAGTTGGCGACAGCGATTGGAGACGCTCGACCCGGTCTCGTGGGCTTGAATCTATATCATTCCGCGCCGCGCATTGCGCCATTGATATTGGCCAGTGGTGCTCAGTCGGTAGTGGCTTTTCAAGATACCATCGACGACATGTTAGCGGAGATTTTCTTTGCCGAGTTTTACTCGAAATGGGTCGATGACGAAACGCGAGCATTTCAGGATTCGCTGTCGGCGATCATGCGCGGTGGAACGCCTCTGGCCGGCGCCGGCATCGTGTACTGGAACGCTAACTCGTTGCTACCAAGAGCGTCTGCAACTCGCACGCGAATCACCGCCGAAGCTGAGCAGTTGAAGACCGGAAGCAAGCTCGAGTATTTTCGTCCAGTAACGGACGGTGCATTCGAATGGGAAAAGCACTTGGTGATCAAAATCGAACCTCGCAGCGAGATCAATTACTCGTTGTTACACAATGGACGGAGTTTATTCAAACAGTTCTACGTTCATAATCGAACCGGCAAGCGGCTGGACAATTTACAAGTGCGAGTGGTGCTCAGTTTGGGCGACCAGTGCCTTGAGCAAACCAAGAGGTTCTCGATGAGCGGAGCGGGCATCGACTTGCGCACTGAATTGCCACTATCGTTGATAAGCTCGCAATTAAGACGATTCAAAGAAGCGGTAAATACATCGCTGAAGATTTCAATTGATTGGCTAGGCAATCTGGTCCTTGACCACAATTATGTATTGCGAATACTGCCGATTAATGAATGGAATGACACCGATGATGAACGGCATTGGTTGCCGTCGTTTGTACAACCACGCGATCCTGCGATCGGCAAAATCAAAGATCGAGCTAAATTGTGGCTCAAGAGACTGACGTCTGATCATGCGTCGGGGTTTGATGGCTATCAACAAGTTGACGACGTTAAGGAAGAAAGTTGGGTGGCGGTTACTCATCAAGTTGAAGCGATCTGGGATGCACTGGCATACGATTGCGCACTGCTGTATACCAATCCGCCGCCGACATACACGACTGGCTCACAGCGTATTCGGACACCTAGCGAAATACTTGAAAGCCGTACGGGAACTTGTCTCGATCTGACAGTCCTTTTAGCTGCTTGTTTGGAAGAGATCGACATTTATCCGGTGATCTTTCTGCTAGATGGACATGCTTTTCCAGGGTATTGGCAAACTCCAATGGCACAGAGCAAATTCTGGGGCGGTTGGGAAGAGGCTGTAGTCGAAAAACTGGACCGAGCTGCCGACTTCAGCGAACGCGGACGCATGGATGCTCAGGACGCAAAGTTTCAATGGATGCTAAACAAATTAGGCTACGATCACATCTTGGACGCTATTCACCACGGATACTTAGTGCCACTAGAATCGGTATGGCTGACCAGCGAAAAGAAACTCGAGCAAGCCATTGATGCTGGCGGTGAAAACTTGGTAGATCGGCGAGAGTTTGCATGCATGATCGACGTCGTTCGAGCGCGTCAAAAGAATGTGTTGCCCCTTCCGGAGGTTAATTGATGCCCGCGTCCCCAATATCTCAAGCTCACTTTTCGATTGGCCAACTTGAGGAGCTTCGTCAGCGATTGCGATCTTCAGGCGAGTTGGTTGGCGTGGCCCCTGATGTCAGCAGTGAGACGTTTTCCGGAAAAAGAAGAATGTCGACTGCCGCCCTGCGAAAAAAACGACTTTCCAGAGCGGATGAGGGAGAGGCTATCATGACCTTGGCCGTGGATCCAAAGGGTGTCTTGCGCTGGCATCCAGGAAGCGCTGTTGCCGCAGCGTCCCTTGGATCGAAACGAGCCGCGCGGCGCGCTCCGGCGATCGATAGCCAAATGATTGTCGAGCAATTTACGTTCGATACCGTTGGGCTTTCCGATGTATATCGTTATCTTGCTTGGATTGACGAACGGCTGACTCCCAAACAAGGTCTCTGGCAATTGTCGCAAGGGCAACTGGTCGAAGTAAATCGCGGGCGCAAAAACTGGGGCCGTGTCCTATTGATAATCCACGGCACGTTTAGTAACTGCCAAAACTGTGTCAAGTCGCTGAACACTGTTGTCCAAGGTGCCAACGAGTCCTTTATCGCTTGGGCTAGCCAAAGGTACGATGCGATCTTGTGCTTCAACCACGGTACGCTGTCGCGAAGTCCGCTCATCAATGCCTTGCAACTAGAATCGCTCCTTCCGAATACAGGACAAATCGATATTGTTTGTCACAGTCGTGGTGGGTTGGTATCACGCTGGTGGTACGAAGTGGCTTGTCGTCGTCCTGAGCAGCGCGGCAAGGTCATTTTTGTCGGAGCGCCTTTGTCGGGCACTAGCTTAGCGGCACCTGATCGCGTGCGAGCAGCCATCGACTATTTCACGAATATAGGACAAGTTGTGGACAAGGGACTTGATGTCGCTTCGAAGATTGTC
The DNA here is from genome assembly GCA_964625155.1 of uncultured Pirellulaceae bacterium. Taxonomy (GTDB): domain Bacteria; phylum Planctomycetota; class Planctomycetia; order Pirellulales; family Pirellulaceae; genus Aureliella. Next base: position 15,109 of record CAZVBC010000001.1, on the reverse strand, counting down.
CCGTACTTGTCAGTTGCCCAGTTCTTGATGTCGTTGGTTTGCTCGACCGCTTCGATCGTGTCCAAGACGCCGGTCGCGGACGCAGTCATCGCGCTAGTTCCTGGCCTGGATGCGCAATCGCGAGTACAGAACAATTACGAACTCAATGAACTGCGCAATCGCCCGGCGCATCTATCGAATTACTACTTTGTGACAAGCAGTTTCCGCCCCAAAGATGTTGGCTGGGAGTTTTGGAAATATTTCACCGAAATCAATACTCGTGTTAAATCGCTGGCAGCCGACAAGATCTTTCCAGGGCCACATGACATGGTCGTCGATACATCATCAATGCTGGACCTCGGGGAACAAACTGGTCCGATTCCCAAGTCGCACCAATTGAATTTTGGCATGAACCATCGAGTTCATCACACGAATTACTTCGAATTCAAAGAATCGATCGATTTTATGACCAAGGTTTTGCGTTGATCATTGCACTGCGTTGGGCGAATCATACGCTTTTATCGGCAGGGTTTATTGGTCAGCGAATTCTACCGTGTGTTTTATCTGGACAATCACCTGCTGACTCGACGTCTTGCCAGAGATTTCGTTCCGTCGCAACCTGCAAAGAACCGACACCTATGCGAGTACAGGGAAGTATTAAGGATTCGCATGGCGCCTGATGCAATACGCTTGATTGTGCTATAAAATGCGCCATATTTTTTGGGAGGTCAAACCATGGAACTAATTGCTATTGATCGTACTGAATTCGCTCATGTCTCACTGATTGGCCGGTTAGATGCCACAGGTGTCGAAGAAATTGAGCAGCGATTTTCTGAAGTTGCTACGGATCGAGGTTTGCCGACCGTTGTCGATATGTCCGGCGTGACGTTTATGTCGTCGCTAGGGATTGGCTTTCTGTTTGCCAACACCAAGATACTGAAAAAGGCAGGTTGCAAACTGGTCCTGGTCAAACCTCAGGAGATGGTCGAATCTGTGCTGCGCACATCGAAGATGGACAAAGTCATGCCCATCGCAGCCGGCATGGAAGAGGCACTGCAATTATTAGGTATCGATGCGGCCATCATTGCGCCCAGTATCGGTAGTTCCACAGCAAGTATTGAAACCACTGCAACGGGAACGGGCCAAGCTGTAGCTGGCATCAAAGTATCGATCAAGAATGATACCTCCGAATTGCCGGGGCTTTACGCCAAAGCGGCAGAGTTCCTCGAAGCTCATTCGACTCCGTATCGTTCAGGTTACACCGTCAATCTTGCGCTAGAAGAGTTAGTAGTAAATGTCATCCGTTATGCCTACATGGACTTTGATGAACATTTAATCGACATCAGTTTGAGTATTGTGGACGAGCATATTGTTCTGTTGATTGAAGATGATGGCAGGCCTTTTGATCCACGTGAAGGGAATCGACAACTGGACTATACCGATGATCCAGACGACCTAGAGGTCGGTGGACTTGGGTTAGTGCTTGTTTTGGATATGGTGGATGTCCTCAAATACGCTCGTGTTAACGACAAGAATCGCACCGAGGTACACATCAAATTGCGCGAAGCTGAAGTGCCAGCCGATTCAGATATGGTATGAACATCTGCGCATCAATGGGTTCATTCGGGACATAGAAATGAATGCTTGATATACCGACATGGGTACTTCCTGGACTTGATGGAACGACATCGATGCTCAGGTCGTTCCGCGACGCTGCACCACCATCTTATCACGTTACATTGGTCGACTTGCCGCCAGACGGTGCGGACTATGCCACGATATATTCCCAGTTGGGGAAACAATTCGACGCGTCGCGTGTATGTATCCTGATCGCTGAGTCGTTCTCTGGACCTTTGGCGATCAAACTGGCCGCAGAGCATCATCACTCAATTCGTTGTTTGATTCTGGTCGCTACATTTGCTCGACCTCCGGTTGGAGCATGGATTCGATACTTACCGCTCGCGACAATGCTCCGCTTTCCGATCCCTTCGTTTATTGCCCGGTACTATTTGCTTGGCTTCTCTGCTGATCCGGCAACTGTGCAATTATTGCGTTCAGTGATCCGGCGCGCAAAATCCCGGATTCTCGCTGGGCGAATAAGGGAAACAACGCGGATCGATGTTCAACAAGAACTTAAGCAATTATCATGCCCCGTACTCTACCTGCATCCCACGGCAGATAAACTAATAAAGGAGCACTCCGTGAATGCAATTCGACAATTGCGCCCAGATTTGGAAATCTGTCGAATCGAAGGCTCGCATATGATTCTCGAAACGCAACCCGCGCGAGTTTGGAAGGCTATTGAGGAATTCACTCGCAGCTCAATGCTTGGATAACAACCAACGGTTCCTGATGCAGTGTTGCTTTATTGCAAAACCATTGTGCCACGGATTTCGCTGGCTCGAGACCCAGCGGATTTTTACCAGCCATTAACACGACCTTTGACGCATGAGAAAACTCAAACAAGGTGTTACTCCGGGGCCTTTTATCGAGTTGGTTTATCTGGACCGAACACGAATCTTTGGTCCAGAACACTACGCGTTTAAATTACCGTCGCTGCAGAATTTTTCGAAGCTCGAATTGCATCCCAAGGTAACGTTTTTTGTGGGAGAGAATGGGTCCGGCAAGTCGACGATGCTTGAAGCCATCGCGATCGCGAATGGTTTGAACGCAGAAGGCGGCAGTCGTAACATGACGTTTGCGACTCGGGAAAGTCATTCGCAATTGCACGCGGCACTGATCGTACGCCGCTTTCATGCTCTCGTGCCAGATGCTTGGTTCATGCGGGCCGAAAGTCTGTTTAATGTTGCAACTGAGATCGAAAATCTTGGTGTGCAATCCAGCTATGGATCCAAGTCGCTACACGAACAATCGCACGGCGAAGCGTTTATGGCCTTGGTGGAGAGCCGCTTTTCGCAAGGTCTCTATTTTCTTGACGAACCGGAAGCCGCGCTTTCACCCCAACGTCAACTGGAATTCCTCGTGCTGCTGCATAGCCTCGTGCAACAGGATTCACAGTTGGTGATCGCCACACACTCACCGATCATCATGAGTTACCCACATGCCAAGATATACTCATTCAGCGACAAAGGCATCATGCCGATCGCGTACGAGGATACTGAACACTATCGCATCACAAGATCATTTCTTGATAGCCCCGCACGTATGTTGCAGCATCTCGTTGGTGAACTTCACGACGATTGATTGTGTCGAAAGTTCTTTCAAGTCGCATGGTAGTATCGTGTATTACGTGACGAGTGATTGGGCGCGTAATGAGGAATGCGATGGCAAGGATTCCATCGTCGCGGCAAACATTGAATGCTTATTTAGTCTGGACGCAGCACAAGGCATTGCTACTCGGGAGTGAAAAAAAACGAGCTGATGGAGTACAATACGGCACCATTAAGTTCGCTGGATGCAATAATGACTGCGTCAAGAATCTGCATTAAGTAGCGTCAAGCTGTAATCGGTTACGATTTGTCGGGAGTTTACACATGAACCAACGAAATAGAATCAGCATTGTTTTTCGGATAGCGGTGTTTGCATTTACGACGGTGTTGGTATTTCGGACGAGTTCATTGGCTCAAGATCCTGGATGGAAAAAGTATTTGCACGACGAAGTCGCGAGGATAGCCGCGCGAAGCGCAGCAGACCTTCAGGCCGTGACCAGCGAGAACTGGCCGACGACTCGGGCAAAGTGGCACGCAGAACTAAAGGAGATGTTGGGGTTGGCCCCGTTACCTGAGCGCACAGACTTGCAGGCTACCATCGTAGAATCGTTCGAGCACGATGGATTGACGATACAGCGACTACATTACCAATCGCGTCCAGGGTTGTATGTCGGCGCGAATTTGTACTTGCCCAAAGGCGAGGTCCCAGCAGGAGGTTGGCCAGCGGTATTGTACGTATGTGGTCATGCCAACATTACTGATCAAGGGCGCTTGCTTGGCAACAAGACGTCCTATCAACATCACGGATTGTGGTTTGCCCGCCATCAAACGGTATGCTTGATCATCGACACCATTCAGCTTGGTGAATTCCACGGCGAGCATCATGGAACATACAAGATGGGGCGCTGGGACTGGATCAGTCGTGGCTACACACCTGCAGGGGTCGAAGCTTGGAACGCAATTCGCGGAATCGATTATTTGCAATCGCTGAAGCAGGTCGATGCCAACCGCATCGGAATTACCGGACGGAGTGGAGGAGGTGCTTACAGTTGGTTCGCTGCTGCTTTGGATGAACGCATCAAAGCGGCAGTGCCAGTTGCCGGCATTACCGACTTGGAAGACCACGTCGTGAATGGTTGTGTGGAGGGTCATTGTGATTGTATGTACTTCGTCAACTATCACGGCTGGGACTATCCAAAGTTGGCTGCAACGATCGCACCCCGCGCATTACTACTTGCGAACTCCGACACCGATGGAATCTTTCCGATGGTGGGTGTGGTGCGTACACACATGCAAGTGCGCCGTGTCTATGAAGCACTTAAAGCCTCCGATAAATATGGTGTCCTAATCACACCGGGTCCACACAAAGATACGCAAGAATTGCAAGTCGGTGCATTTCGTTGGTTACTGAAGCACTTGACAGGCGTTGAGCCGATAGTCGAGCGTGCGGCGCTAAAAGAGTTCCCGATGGAACGGCTCGCAGTTTTTGACAAAGAGTCGCCGCTCGACGAGAAAGTGACCAGCGCTTCTAACTGGTTTGTTAGCGCAGCATCACCGGTAACGGATGTTTCGCAAGCTGCTCAGTTGTGGAAAGACCAGTGGCGCACCGCGATTGCACGCACCGTACCTCTGGCCGAGGCACTTGCCCAACCCTCCGTTGGCTACACAACTGTACTTGAAGGACAACATGGAACCTGGCGTTGGCGACTGCGCGAGCTAAATTCTGACCATCCATGGAAATCTCGGTGGCTGGAATTGGAATCTACCGCTTCGGTTTCAGGGACTGAAAACATGATTCACGTGGGTGTGGTCACAACTTCGACCCTGACGGATTCCGCAGCGATTGGTCGCGAACTTACTACTGGAGATTTGCCTCGCAGGTTAGCAAAATCCAATGCAGCCAAGCATTTTGTACTCTTACCACGTGGTCACGATTGGACGCAATGGGGCCCCACCGTGCGCAGTCAAACACAGATCATGCGTCGCTTCTATTTGCTGGGGCAGTCGGTTGAAGGGCTAGCTCTGGTAGATATCTTGAAGATGTACGTTGCGTTAAGCGAACAATCAGATCGAGCATCGACTTGGGACATGGTTGGTCATGACCGCTGGTCACCACTGGCAACTATTGCTGGCCTGGAAATAGCCAATTCACCATCGCGAAATTTGCCTAAGCTGGCAAGGCTGCACGTTTCAAACTATCCGACCGATCCACTCTTGGCACCTGCTTTACCTGGAATCATGAGAGTTAGCGACTATGGTAGTTTGCTGGCTGCTGCCAAAGGAACACTCCGCGTCGTGGAGTCCACTTCTACAGATCGCTCGATGCCTACATTGTTAGTGGATACAGCCATTGCGCCGCAGCAGAGTATGGGATTTCGCATTGTCGAAGTTGGCCAGAAGCAGGCGACGATTTGGGCTCGCGCGACTCGTTGGCCGTTGCCAAATCTTGGCGATCTGCCGGAAGTTCGGTTTCGAAAAGTGGCTGGCAAGAAGAATGCCAAACAAAACTCCGGACCACTGCTTCCTGAGTCAGGAGTTGATGGTCTCAGGTTTGCTGTACCAGGTGTTGTCGCAGAAATGCGATTGCGATTTCGCCGAGCTGGAGAAGCTCCATGGACGGACTCTGCCTGGACCAAAGTCGATCATCAATCGGATTTTTCATGTTTATTGCCAATGCAGGAGCTGGTTGCAGATTCGCAGTATGAAATCCGTGTCGAAGCACGTGCACCTGGAGCGACGTCGGTTTCAACAACGCTGGCCGGTTCCTTGAGGACGTTGCCGGAAGCAGACCAAGCCAAGCCGTTTCGTCTGGCTGTGGGTACGTGTCAAGAATTCAACGATCGAGATGGTGCGCACGGTTTCGATGTATACCGTACCATGCTGGATCGCAAGACCGATGCCTACGTCCTGGCAGGAGATGTAGTGTATTACGACGCGTTGGCACGCAGTATCGATCTGGCGAACTACCACTGGCAACGTACTTATTCGCTACCGACGCTAGTTAATTTCCACAAGCAAGTGCCAACATACTTTTTGAAAGACGATCATGATACGTACGTGAACGACAGTTGGCCTGGCCAGCATTTCCAGTGGACGGATGATTTTCGCTTTGAAGATGGTCAGCGAATTTTTGTTCAACAAACCGCCCTGCCATCGCCAGCCTACCGAACGATTCAGCTCGGAAGAGACCTGCAAATCTGGATGCTTGAGGGACGCGATCACCGAAGTCCCAACAATGCAAAAGATACACCTGACAAAACGATCTTGGGTGCCGAGCAAAAAAAATGGTTGGAACAAACACTTAGAACATCAACCGCGAAATTTCGAGTAATTATTTCGCCAACGCCAATCGTTGGACCAGATCGCGAAAACAAACACGACAATCTCTCGAACGACAATTTCACTCACGAAGGGCGCCAGATTCGCCAGTTGCTCGCGAGTTTTTCTAATACTGTGGTCGTTTGTGGTGACAGACATTGGCAATATCACAGCGTCGATCCAGAAACCAAACTTCATGAGTTTTCGGTGGGCCCAGTCAGCAATCGTCACGCAAGTGGCTGGAAGAAAGATGACTTCCGCCCCGACATGCATCAGTATCTGCGGGTGGCAGGTGGGTATTTAGAAATAGAATTGAGTTACCGCGACTCACAAGCTCAGTTAGTATTAGCGCATCTAGACCCATACGGCCAAGAACATCATCGTCATGAATTAAGATAAGCTGGCTCGGATCGTTCGCTTGGCATTCGAGCTGAACCGGGGACGTTCCTGGTTCCATCAGTTATCGACGGAAACTCAAAAGGAACTTCAAACTTGAATAGGCTCATCTTGAAGCATGGTTTGGCCCAGTTGTGGCTTTGCATGGCGACAATTGCTGCAATGTCTTCCATTCAATATGTGATTGCGCAAGAACTGGGACAGCGTCCGAACATCGTCTACATATTGGCTGACGATTTGGGTTGGACCGATACCGGTGTATATGGCAGCAAATACTATTTGACGCCGAATATCGATCGATTATCCGCCGCAGGCCTGCGGCTGACTCGGTACTATAACTGCCAAAACTGCCAACCTACGCGAGCCGCGCTGATGACTGGGCAATTGGGCCCGCGAACCGGAGTGTATACGGTGGGCAGCATCGATCGTTTTGAATGGCAATCTCGTCCGCTGCGACCAGTTGATAATGCAACACAACTGCCATTGAGCAAACGGACCGTGGCCCAGCAACTTAAACAGGCAGGCTATGTAACTGCGATGTTTGGGAAATGGCATCTCGGAGAACAACAAGATTACCATCCCCGTCGCCGTGGTTTTGATGAAGCAATTGTATCAAACGGACGCCATTTCGATTTCGAGACATCGCCTCCAGTCGATGTCCCAGCAGGCAGCTACCTTGCGGATTGGTTGACCGATCGGGCCGCAGATTTTATTCGGCGAAATCGGTCGCAGCCATTCTTCCTCTACTTGCCTCATTTTGGAGTTCACTCACCCTACCAAGCTAAGCCAGAATTGATCGAGAAATTCAAGCAGAATCCCGGTGTCGGAGGTCATTCCAATCCAACGTATGCAGCCATGATTTACAGCGTCGATGAGAGCGTTGGACGTATACTCGACTTGCTAAAGGAACTAAACCTGGAACAAAATACGCTGGTGGTGTTCTCGAGCGACAATGGTGGCGTCGGTGGTTACGTCCGTGAGGGGCTGCGGGATTCAGGTGATACGACAGATAATGCACCGCTGCGAAGTGGTAAAGGGAGTCTTTATGAAGGTGGCATTCGCGATCCATTTATCGTGCGATGGCCAAAAATCATAACGGCTGGAAGTGTTTCTACCGAACCGGCGCAACATGTCGACATCTTGCCTACTTTGGTCGAAGTGGCTGGAGCCAAACTTCCGGATAACCAGCCACTGGATGGCACCAGTTTGGTACCGATCTTTCGCAATCCTCAAGCCAAGCTGCCGCGCGAGGCAATTTTTCAGCATTTTCCAGGTTATTTGGGAGCAGGTAAAGATACTTGGCGCACCACACCGGTTGGAATTGTACACTCCGGCGATTGGAAGCTTATGGAGTTCTTCGAAGATCAACGTCTTGAGTTATACAATCTGCACGATGATCTTGGAGAGACGAAAAATCTAGCGCGGGAGATGCCCGAGCAAGCTAACAAGCTCCATAAATTGATGCTCAATTGGCGCAAGGAAATTGGAGCTCCGATGCCTACGGCCAACCAGTCTGACAAGAAGGCTGAACAAGATGCTCCCAAGCCGAAAAAGAAGAAGAAAGCTAAGAACAAAAAGAAAACTGCTGCCGCTCAGCGCCCTGCAAACTCACCGAACTGAGTTTCAAATAAGCATCAGAGCAACCAATTATCAGAGCATCAAGTACATAACTCGCTGATCGGTTGCCCCTCGCTCAACTTGATTGGTCGACGGTCATTTGAAAAGTTCTCAACCGCGGGCGCGACCCCCGCAGCTTGACAAATCGTAGCCAGCAAATCAGGAACGTTGACAGGTCGGTCGGTAACTTCCCTGCCATCGTCGCTGGTCTTGCCAACGACCGCGCCCCCATGAATCCCGGCGCCGGCCAAAACACATGTCCATGCATCGGGAAAGTGATCGCGACCACCTTGTGGATTGATGACAGGGGTTCGACCAAACTCACCCATCCAGACAATCGTAGTCGATGCTAACAAACCGCGTTCTGCTAATTCTGCCATCAACCGGGACCATGCTTGATCTAGCTGCTGACTGAGTCGACGCACTGAGTTAAAGTTGTCGATGTGAGTATCCCACGCCAAGCCACCAGGTCCGTCGCTAAGCGCAATCTCGACCACAGGTACACCATATTCAATCAACCGACGAGCTAATAAACATCCTTGTCCAAACGCACCGTTTCCGTAGGCTCGGCGAACTGCATCTTTCTCCTTTTTCAGATCGAATGCGTCAACCAAGTCGCTTTCGGCTAACTGCATAGCTCGTCGCAAAACAGTATCGTGCGTCGAGGGAGCTCCGGAACGTGAGGATGCGCCGTAGCTGGATTGCAACATCTCCCAAATCTCTTTGCGTCGCGTTAATCGATCGGTTTGCGTTGCACCGTCAGGTAACAAATTGTCGACTCGCAGGTCAAGTGGCGCGTCAGCCGGAGCGACTGGATTGTTGGGGACTCCGTTATCAGCAGTTGGCCTTGCGCTGGCAACCGTCAGCGGTTCGCGTCCAGCACCCAAGAAGCCCGCACCAAACGCGGCAGGATTGACAAACGAGTTTGGTAAAATACTGACGTAATCAGGGCGCTCTGAGTTTGGCGATAACTCTTTCGCAAGTGCAGCCGGAAACGCTGGATATCGCAGCGGAGCACCAGGTCGTTGTCCCGTGCGGACCAAGAAAGTTCCGCGACTGTGATCTCCTTCTTTAGTTTGCACACTGCGCACAATGGCAAGATGATCGGCCGCTTGCGCCAAATTTGGTAGATGCTCACTGATCCGTACACCAGGTACGGTGGTCGCGATTTCCTTGAACGGCCCGCCGTTGGCGTGTCCGGGTTTCAAATCAAATGTATCCAGTTGCGAAGGACCACCAGGCATCCACAAAACGATCAAATGCCTGCCCGAACCTGTCGAGCGAATTCCAGATGCCACTTTCGTGGCCCATGTGCCAGCAGCACCGGCTGTGGCACCTAGCAAAAGCATATTTCGCAGACAGTCGCGGCGGATCATATTGATAGCCACATTCAAATTACTTAAGGTTGCGATGATTGGAAGACAACTGGCTAATTCTACGCTATTCTACACGTCTAGATTATCGGCGGCACAGTTTTCGGAAAGCCTGATTCTCAGCTTTTCATGGAGAACCTGGAAATGCGATCTAATTTGCTGTTAACTTCGAGCGCTGCGTTGTTAATTCCGTGGATGTTAAGCAATGTCATAACTGCAGACGAGCCTCTGGAGAATCAAGCTAATACTGCACTGCAAAAAGCCGTTGCTTTCTTTCACAAACAAGTTGCAGTTGAAGGAGGCTATGTTTATTTGGTGAGCGATGATCTGCAATTCAGGGAAGGGGAGGGAGTGGCTGAACCTGGTACTGTTTGGGTTCAACCGCCGGGAACGCCTGCCGTGGGCATGGCACTTTTACAAGCTTATCAACGAACTAGGCACAAGCCGATCCTCGACGCAGCTTACGACGCTGGAATGTGTTTGGTAAGAGGCCAATTGCACAGCGGTGGTTGGCAAGCGCATATCGACTTTGGAACTCAATTGCGGTCCAAATTGGCTTATCGTGTGGAGGGTAAAGCGGGCAAGAAGGCTCGAAACTTGTCCACGTTTGATGACGACAAGACCCAGTCGGCTGTCCGCTTTCTTGCTAGTTTGGACAAAGAGCTTGGATTTCGAGACCAGCAGATTCATGAGGCCGTAGTGTTCGCTCTCGATTCGATTCTCAGTAATCAGTTTCCCAACGGCGGTTGGGCCCAGGTGTACGACAAATTGACGGACGTTGATCGCTATCCAACAAAATCGGCAAACTATCCTGCAAGTTGGCAACGCGAATATCCAGGAGGAGATTATTGGTTTTATTACACCATCAATGATAATAACATCGCTCGCAATATTGATACCTTGCTTCTAGTTGCGGACATTTATGGCGATGATCGTTATCGGGCTTCTGCACTCAAAGCGGCCGACTTCTTTTTGCTCGCCCAAATGCCCGAACCTCAACCCGCATGGGCTCAACAATACAACTTTGACATGCAACCTGTGTGGGCTCGCAAGTTCGAACCGCCAGCAGTTTCTGGAGGTGAATCGCAACAGGTTATCCGTGTACTAATGGATATTTATGTTCAATCAGGAAACCGTAAGTATTTGGAACCCATACCTCGCGCGCTCGATTATCTAGAAAGGAGCCAACTTCCCAACGGTCGACTGGCAAGATTCTACGAATTGAAGACCAATCGTCCCCTCTATTTTACTCGCGACTACAAATTGACTTACTCATCCGACGATATGCCCACGCACTATGGCTTTATTACCAGCAGCAATGTAGCCAAGCTGCGCCGCGACTTTGAAAAGCTTGCCAAGCTAACGGAAACTGAATTGCAGAAGCGGCGTGAAGCGAAGAAATCCGGCTCAAGTGACAAACCGAGTGAGGATTCGGTGCGCCAGATAATTTCACAACTCGATGCGCGGGGCGCATGGGTCGAATCAGGTAAACTGCGGTACCACAAGGGCAAGGATCAGGTCAATCGCATCATTACTAGCGAAACGTTTATCGACAACATCACCACTCTCAGCCAGTTTGTTGGCAACTAGAGTTGCCAATTCGTCGTAGGGCTGCGGACTTGGTCTTGGGGATCGCACTGAGATTGCGGCGGACCTCGTGAGTTCAATCTACTGCCATTGCACTCGCTGGCGGCTCCTCGAAGCTTACAAGCAAACTGCCAAAGCGGCCACTTGATCAGCGCTCCAGCGAGATTTCTTCCATTTCGACGATTTCCGAACGTGCGGGTAGCGGAATGCATCAATCAAGCGTTACGTTCCTTGCCCTATGACCAGCGAAGACATTCTCGACCACGGATTTCACAGATACCACAGTTAATTGATATAGTGAGGTAATCCAAGATGTGGCGACGCGAAAAGCAACTGGGCATAGGTAGGATACTGGTTCTGCGGTGCTTTCGTCCGTCTTAACGGTGAAATCTGTGGTTAACTGCTGAGAGTCATCTCGGATATCCCCTTTGATCCTAGTTAATAAAATCTTCGCGGATTTCTTGGAAGAATCGTTGCGCATCCCGCGTTCTGAGTGCAGTGAGCCGATCGCTGCATCGAGCACCCGGCGATTGAACGCAGGCATAAGCTAAGTGTTTGTGTCCGCTTCTCACCTATATCCCAATCGATGGTGCTACTAGTTCCTACAGATGTGGACACAGTTCCACGGGAGGTATTCGTCATGAGTCTGCGAACAATCATCGCTGGCGTAACAGTAGCCGCAGTTGCAGGGATGGGTGCGGTTCATTCAGGAATGGAGTATCTGCAGGTTGGTTTCCGCCAGGCCGGTCAAGCCTTGGTCGAAAAGATCCCCACCCAGATTGAGATCGAGCGATTGGAATTGCTGGTCGAGAAGGTCGACAAAGAGCTATCGGGAGCTCGTCGCGTCAAGGTCGAGGCCAACCTAAACTTCGACAAGGCACGCGAGCAAGCATGCGAGTTGAAGGCGAAGCTGGATCGCGATTTGGCTCAAATGACAGCCATACGCAATCGCCTGCCCGGCGGTTGTGCGTCTGGAACCGAGAACTGCTCGAAGCCTGACATCGCATCGCTGGAGTCAGCACTGCGATCGCGCATGGAGCGCTATCGCCAAGATCAAGAATCGCTCGTTCGATTGGAAGAGTCGGTCAAGCGGATGGAGGCAAGCGTTGGAGCGCTGAACCAGACGTTTGACAAGCGGCGTCAAGAACGCGACACCCTGGCCGCACGACTGTCGGTGATACGCACGGATAAAGCAGCCTTGGAGTTGGCCACTGGCGGTATCGGTACGTTACCTAGCAGCGACACGTTAACACGTGGCGAAAAGCTGGCTGAAACGCTCGAGCGGTCGTTAAAGATCGAGAATGAATTGGCTCGCACCGAAATCGACATCGTAGAAGCGGTCGTTGCCGACAAAGTAAATACCATCAATGCCGCCGCCGAGTTCGACAGGTTGATCGGCGAAACATCGTCGGATTTGGTATCGAAGTAAAGCTCGCACTTAGTAATGATGGTCAACCAAAACCTGGAGGCTTGGAGTATCTCTCCGAGCCTCCCACTCTTATAAGCCAATTAAAACTCGCCAGTCCCATTCGCCTAGCAGCGCAAGTCAATCAATGGTCAGCTGTCGCTAGGTTGACCTGGCTTGCTCCAAATCCTTCTTCATCATCTTGGAGGTCTTGCGCTCGAAACCGCAAGCTTCCTTAGTTATCGGGAATTAAAACTGGTCATGCTTAGAAACGCGAATTCACAGCCAATGTCGAAACCTTGTAACTACTCCTGGAAGCAGTGCTTGTACGTCTTTCCGCCGTCGCTTGCTACTTACCGCGTTGACGACAACTGTGAGAGGATCTTTATCCAAATGAAAGGACGCCAAGGTAAGACTGCCGATCTCGGAAATGCGGTAGCCTGTCCAAGGCGAGAGAATGTACATCATCGCACGGTCAGCGCCTGCAATTAATTCCACTGGTTTTCCGTTTTCCGCAGCCGTTATTCGCCATTGAAATTCCTCGGAAGATAGCGGTCGTCGATTATGGCGGCGGTCGGTTTCCACTTTAAAGCCAAATTGCACCAGCCCTGAGTTGCGTTGAAAAATCCTTTCCTGCTATCCGCCTTAACTGCGACGCAACTTTGCCAGAACTTTGTTAACAACAGCCCTTCGTTTCGCAGCAACCCCCATTTAATTGCGCTACGGGCAAAGTTCGTTTCACAAAGGCTCCTGTGACCCAACCAACAAAATCTTCGCGCGAAGGGTAAATGGATTGGCTAACTATCTCTCCATCGACGACAATCACCGGCAGGCATTGAGTGCCGGCCGCAGTTATCAGTTGATGAATCTGTTTGTTCTCGATAAAAGCTTGTGGTTGTTGAGCCAAATTGTATCGTTCAATGTGGTGCCCTTGGGCGAGCAACCAATCGAGATCTGCAGCAAATTTCGGCAGTACTGGATCGACTTCGGGACCACAAACGCCGGTCGAGCAGCACATTGGTCTGTCGTAAACTTGGACGCTCTTCATAATTCTCTACTCTTGAAAAACAGGTGTTTGGCGGAGACAATTCGAAGCGAAATGTGCAAATATCCAGTCAATGGAACCAGGAACAAACAGCGCTCGAGGGGACTGGCTAACCAGCCACAAGGTATTGGGGTTTAGTGCAACTTGTTGGCTAAGCGACTTCCGATTTGATTGGTCGCAGGAGAGACAAGAATATTTCCATGGTCTGAATGCGATCTGCCGGGTTCGCTCGCAAGCATTGCATGATCAAGTTTGCCAGCGACTTATTAAGTTCAGGGCGATAGCCAAGAATATCTGCCGCTTGAGTATCGTGATGCAAGGCTGCCAAACCGCTGGTATCGTCTCCGGGCCAGGGTAACTCATAGGTTAGAAACTGATAACATGTTACACCAAACGAGAAGATATCCACTCGCTGGTCGGTTGCTTTTCGGCGCACAATCTCGGGAGCCATGTACAGCGGTGTACCGGTGCGATTGCCTGGTTGCATAAACTCTTTTGTGGCTGGCACGGTTAAGCCAAAGTCAATCAATTTGGCTTGGGTATAGTCCGCGTACAACAGAAAATTACGTGGACAAATGTCGCGATGGATATAGCCTTGGCTGTGAACATACTTGAGGGCTTCGGCCATTTGGCGAATCAATTCGAGACGATGTGGTTTTAGTTGCTCTTCCTCACGGTTCTGGATAACCTGCTGCAATCCCGGACCGTCAACATACTCCATGATCAAATACGGAGCTCCCTTGGTCGTAATTCCACACTCCATGGTCTCCACGACGTGCGGGTGGTGAAGCGATGACGCAATTTCTCCTTCACTGGGTTTCTTCATTCCTTTGAAGCGACTCTCAAAGAACTGTACTTTCTCAATGTCACAGATTTTGAGTCCAACGATGCGGTTCGTCTGACGATCACGGGCGGCAAAAAAGTTGCTCATTGTGCCACTGACTGCAGACCGTTGGCGTTCAAATCGGGCTTCAACGTCCAGCGGGATTGCACGAGGCCCACCGAACAGACTTTTCAGCTTGCTCAACAGCCCCATGATCGCAATCACTTTCCACAATAATCAATCGCGCGGGCAATTTCGCTTTTCAGTCGACTTCGCTCGACGATGCGATCGATATAGCCATGTTCCAGCAGGAACTCGCTGGTTTGAAAACCGGGGGGCAATTCAATCTTGATGGTTGCTTTGATAGTCCTGGGACCGGCAAAGCCAATAAGTGCT